>NZ_CP034562.1:4862500-5020000 GCF_003970675.1 Flammeovirga pectinis | reverse complement strand
CAGACAAAGGCAAGTTATATACGCGTTACGCACCCGTGCGCCGGTCGTCAGCAAGTGCAAGCACTCCTGTTACCCCTCGACTTGCATGTATTAGGCCTGCCGCTAGCGTTCATCCTGAGCCAGGATCAAACTCTCCGTTGTAAGAGTTTTTAGATCAAATAAATGATCAATGTTTTATACCTGTCTCCACGAACTGTTTAAAAGAATTAACTTTATTAGGATCCGCTTTCGCTGATCTTATAATTACTTTCTCATTACATCAAAAGAACGTTTAAGCCGAAGCTTAATGAACTGAATCTCAGTTTATAATTTCAATAAAACCGTTGTTTTATCGATCACCCCTCTAAAGAAGCGAGTGCAAAGGTAAGATATCTTAGTTTAAACTTCCAAATGTTTTTTCAATTAATTTGAAATATTTTTTAGAGGTGTCTAAATCTCATTCTCATTACTCTTTTGCTGCTCTCCGTTTGAAAGCGAATGCAAAGATAAGAAAGGAAATTTAATATGCAATACTTATTTTGTTTTATTTGGAAACTGATAAGTTTTACGCTCTTAAATCATTTAGTGGTTTATATAACTACCTGCTGCATCATGTTTTTTAAAGTCCCTACCGTTGTAAGGGGAGTGCAAAGGTAAGCACGTTTTAATTAAATGCAACATATTCTTTGAATGTTTCTATTTAATGAACGTCAAGACTTAGAAAGTCAACTTGATAGCTCTTATAATAATTACTCTTCTAGGATAATTTCAGGTAGATATACTTCTATTTCTGTTCCAACACCTATTTCTGAAGATAGATTAATTGAACCACTAAGTACCTGAATAGCTTCTTTTACAATAAATAAACCCAAACCTGTCCCTTCACTTAGTTCACTTGCTCTGTAAAACATATCAAAAACATTTTGATGGTCTGACTTCTCTATACCTTCTCCATTATCAATGAATTTTATAGATACTCCATCTTTTACTCTATCTACCTTTATATTTAACGAATGTTCATCTTTTCTAAAATCAACATACTTAACTCCATTAGTCAAAAGGTTTGTAAGAATACTTCTCAGTCTATTTTTATCAATAATAAATTTATCGTCAAGATTTACTTCAATTGACATCTTAAAATCATCTGGGACAATATATTTATGTGAATTAATAATTTCGTCTAATTCATTCTTA
Organism: Flammeovirga pectinis; assembly: GCF_003970675.1. Lineage (GTDB taxonomy): Bacteria > Bacteroidota > Bacteroidia > Cytophagales > Flammeovirgaceae > Flammeovirga > Flammeovirga pectinis. The sequence goes on along the minus strand of NZ_CP034562.1, from coordinate 5,018,827 downwards.
AAATTTATTTCATTTGCTTTAATCTTATTTCGGTTATTTCTTAAAAATTCACCAAAATCTTTTATTAGCTCTAAAATTCTATCCACATTTTTGTCCATCATAGGAAGGTAAATTTCCTTTACCACTTCTGGAGCTTCTTTATGTGCTAGATTTACTAATCCTTTTATTGAAGTTATAGGCCCTTTTAAATCATGAGTTGTACTATACAGGAATCTATCTAACTCCTTATTTGTAACCTCAAGTTCTTTGTTTTTATCAATAAGTCCTTGCTCAAATTCCTTACGTTTAGATATATCATGAGCATTAAATATTGTAAAGAGCTTTCCTTTAATTTTAGCTAGATTTGCACTTAATTCAACATCAATATACCCTTTACTTCTTGTTTTTATTTTAACCTCAATTTTAGATGGCGTTGATATATCACCAATTCTACATTGTTGGCGATATTTTAAAATTCTTGAATGATCTTTTTCATCAAAGAAGTCTAAAAATACTTTCCCTCTTAAATCAAAGTAATTATTATACCCCAATAAGCGTTGAAGTCCTTTGTTATAGTTTGCTACCCTGCCAGAATATTCCGCTATAAAGCTATCCTTAGCTGCATTAATCATAGATTTAAGCCAAATTTTTTTACTTTGGTTAAGTTCTTCTGATCTTTTTCTTTCTGTAATATCAGTGATTGCACCAACGAAGCGTAATAACTTTCCTTCGGCATCATATATAGGTCTACCTTGGATATTTAAATATTCTCTGTCATGATGTTTAATTAAATTTTCATGACATTTAATATCTAAATCAATAGGCTTATGAAATAAGTATAAGTCTTTTAATGCTTCTTTAAAGATAAAGCGATAATGTTTATCTATATATTTTAATTGTGTCTGAAACGATGGAACATCCTGCCTTTTAGCATCTGCTCCTAAAAATGTGAATAATTGATCAGACCAATGATACTTCTTCTCTTTCACTTCGTAAACCCAATTACCAACTTGGGTTACACGTTGAATTTCATCAATAAAAGTTTTGTTTCTTTCTAATAAACGAATTGCCTTTTTTTGTTGTGTTATATCTTGCAAGCCACCATACAAACCAACAACTCTATCATGCCTTATAATAGGTCTTCCTGTTAATCGAACCCATTGTTCTCCTTTGTACTTAGGATGAATTAGGAGTTCTAAATCGAAGTCAGATTGTGTTCTATATGCTTGATTTAATATTGCTTTGACACGTTTTAAAGAAGATTCATCACACATTGATAGTAATGCTCCTGGATTTTTAAAAACAAATTCTTGTGATATACCAATTACTTGAGAAACCTCATTCGTTACTTTCATTGATTTAGAGTAACGGTCATAAACCCATCCGCAAGCTTTTATTAAGCGTTGCATTTCCTCTAACATCTGGTTATTTTGTTCTTTTTGTGTGGCATTCTTTAATGTTGCCATCACTCCAAACCTAGTATCTGATAATTTTACCTTACGTGTGTCTACTTCAAAGAGAATTGACTCTCCATCTCGTTTAACTAAATCTAAAAATAATGTTTCTGGAGATTCTAAATCATGAGAAGATATTATTTCTTTAAATTCACTTTTAAAATGCTTTCTTAGTGTAGGGTGAATATAATCTGAAAAGTTAGTTCCTATTACCTCCGTATTTTTTAACTGTAGAAGATCTAATAAATGATCATTTACACGTACCAAACAACCATCATTATCAATAATAGTAAATCCAATAGTACTTTGATTTAGTACGGTTGAGAATAATTCTTCGATAGTAGACCTTGCTGTAACATCTTTACTAATTACTAAACAAGCTAATACCGTTCCTTCTGTATTTTTGATTGGTTGGTAATGGGTTCTCAGGAAAATCGGTTTGCCAACTGTTGATTCATAAGATATTTCTGAAAAAAATTCATCCCCTTTTAATGCTTTTGAAACCCCTATTTTTAATCGTTCATATCGATCGACTAGTTCGTCAAACTTTACACCCTCTTTTTTAGGAGTATGCATCAATTTTCTTCTTAACAATTTAGCCGCCTGATTGTAATGAATAAATTCATAATCATGATCTACTAAAAAAATTGCATCATCAGAATGTTTTAAAAGTAGGTCTACTAATAATTGATCAAATTGATTGGCTTTTAATTGAATATCTTTTAAAGAAAGTAGTTCTCGATATTGCTTTTCTCTAATGGATAAGGCTGATGAATTATCATCAACGATCTTTTTAATTACAATAAACTCATGTACTATCAGATCTAGTTCAATCTCTATCTTTTCTCCTTCTTGATTATATAGCTTTTGAAAAATCTTTTCTTCCGGCTTTAGCTCTTTAAATGAACCAATAAAGATTCCTTTCCACTCTGAAGGGCAGAAATCAAAGAAATTCACTTCTTCTACCGAAGAAAAATTAGGCAAAATCTCACTACCCTTATTACTTTCAATTAATAAGAAATTCTTTTTCTGAACTACTAAAAAAGGAATATTTTTGTCTTTCTCTATTTGAGTTAGGAAAGTCTTATTTAACATAGTAAGTTTCGAATATAGTCTTTAAAGTCATTTGCAGATAGAAATCTAAATAGTAAATATACATTTTTTCAATTATAAATTAACGATACAAATATACAATGTCTACAGAATTGTCTAAAATTGTCACTGGAGTATGGAATTGGGGAAACCTATCTACTCAAGAAATAAACTCACTTATCCATCAAAGTATAGATGCTGGCATCACTAGTTTTGATCATGCAGATATCTATGGAGGATATACAATTGAGAGTAAATTTGGAGAAGCTGTGAAATTATCTCCTGAAGTTAAAGCTAAAATGCAGGTTATTACTAAATGTGGTATTAAGCTTACGACAGATAATAGACCTTCACATTCTATTAAATCTTATGATTCTTCTAAAAAACATATCATTGCATCTGCTGAAAATTCTTTAAAAGAATTACATATCGATGTTATTGATTACCTTCTAATACACCGTCCTGATCCTTTATTAAATCCAACGGAAGTTGTAGATGCTTTTCAAACATTAAAAGATCAAGGGAAAGTAAAAGCTTTTGGTGTAAGTAACTTCTTACCGCATCAGGTGAATGCTTTAAATAAATTTACTCCTTTAAGTATTAATCAAATTGAGATTTCACCTTTACAGACAAACGCATTGTTTGATGGCTCTTTAGATAACTGTATAGAACATGGTATAAAGCCTATGGCTTGGTCTCCTTTAGGAAACGGAAAAATATTTTCGGGAGAATCTGATCACAATATATATCTTCGTAAGGTTATTCAAGAAGTTGGAGTTAAATATGGTTTAGCTATTGATCAAACAATATTTGCGTGGCATTTAACACACCCTGCCGGAATTACTCCTGTTTTAGGAACAACTAAAGGAAGCCGAATAAAAACTGCAGCAGAAGTATTGTCTACAAAATTAGAAAGAGAGGATTGGTTTAGAATTCTTGAAGCTTCACTTGGACACGAGGTACCTTAAGCAAATAATAATTTATGTCTGATAAAACATCAAAAATACAAGATCCTGGAGTTGGTGTTCAATATGATCATGAAACCAAAAGGATAATCAATTCCAATGGTTCGTTTAATGTTAGAAGAAGAGGTACTGCAAATTTTGTAAGAGATGCCTATCATTGGTTAATATCTATCCGATGGTTTCCATTTGTGATTGTTGTTGGAAGTGTAATTCTTTCTACCAATATTATTTATGCATTCCTATACATGGCATGTGGTTTAGAAGATATTTCTGGTGTAATTGTAACCAATAACATGAGTGATAATTTCACACAAGCATTCTTCTTTAGCGTCCAAACTTTTACTACCGTTGGGTATGGGGCTATGGCACCAGAAAGTAACGTTATTGGAATAATTGCAAGTATTGAAGCCTTTAATGGTTTATTGTTATCTGCTTTTAGTACCGGTATTTTATATGGTCGTTTCTCTAGACCTTTATCTAAAATTATCTTTTCTAAGAATGCTATTATTACACTTTTTAAGGATACAAATAAAAAGAGTTTACAATTTAGAATTATCAATAAAAGAGCAAATACTCTATTAAACCTTAGAGCATCTGTTTTTATTTCTATCCAAGAACCTATAACTACTGCAGATGGAAAAGAAATACATAAACGTAACTTTTTTGACTTGTCTTTAGAGAGATCTAAAATTATGTTTATGCCTTTGTCCTGGACTTTAGTACATATGATAGATGAACAAAGTCCACTTTTTGGCATCACTCAAGAAGAAATGATAAAGAGACATGCCGAAGTTTTAATCACTTTAAAAGTATATGATGAAACCTTTGGGCAAGATACTTATACTTATCATTCCTATTATGCTACAGATTTCTTAGAAGGAAAACGTTTTATTAGAAACTTTCAAGTAGATGAAGCCGGTGACATCATTCTTAATGTAAATGATATTCATAATATTGAAGATCAACCTAATTATCAGAAATAATTAAGCAAGACCATCTTTAACTTTTTGGGCTTTACTGTTGCCTATGAGATCTGCTATCTCTTCTACAGAAGCTGCTTTAATGTTAGAGATGGTTTTATATTGTCGCAATAGTTTTTGAATTGTATTTGGGCCTACACCCGGAATATCTTCAAGCTTAGTATGTATACTTGCGTTACTTCTTAAGTTTCTATGGAATGTAATCCCAAACCTATGTGCTTCATCTCTTAAACGCTGTACTAATTGTAATGACCTCGACTTTTTACTTAAGTGTAAAGGAATTGGATCTTCTGGAAAAAAGATCTCTTCTAACTTCTTCGCAATACCAATAATAGGGAGTTTATTATATAAGCCTAAACTTTTTAATGCTTGACAAGCAGCACTTAATTGCCCTTTACCACCATCAATGATTACTAATTGAGGTAGTTTTTGATTTTCTGCAAGTAACCTTTTATATCTTCTATAAACTGCTTCTTCCATAGATGCAAAATCATCTGGACCTACTACTGTTTTAACATGAAAATGCCTGTAGTCTTTTTTGGCTGGTTTTCCATCTCTAAAAACTACACAAGCAGATACTGGGTGCGTTCCTTGAATATTAGAGTTATCAAAACATTCTATATGTACAGGAACATCTTTTAATTGAAGTTCTGACTTTAATTGTAATAATGTTTGATAACTACTTTTCTTATCACTAATCTCACCTCTTGATGTTTCCCTTTCCCTTTTGTAATACATTGCATTTTTAAATGAAAGCTGTATTAACTTTTTACCATCTCCAATTTTAGGAACAGTAACTTCCATTCTATCATCTTCTGCTAAAAAATCAGATACATCTATATTTACAAATACTCTTCTTGAAGATGTATGATAACGCTGTCTAAATTCCATTATGGCATGTAATAGAATATCTGCATCAGACTCATCCATTTTTTTTGTAATCTGAGTAGATTCAGAGTTTACAATCCCTCCGTTCATAATCTTAATGAAGTTTACATATGCAAACTTATCATCTGATACTATTGCATAGACTTCTATTTCTCTTACAGTAGGTGATACAACTAATGATTTTGACTGATAACTGGTGATCAGTTCCAGTTTTTGTTTCCATTTATTTGCTTCTTCAAAAGCTAAACTAGTAACTGCTTCTTCCATTTTTAAAGTAAAGTATCCTCTGGCTACACCCAAGTCTCCTTTTAAAATTTGAAGTATCTGGTCTATATCTTCGTTATAACTTTCTTCTTGTTGTTTCCCTTCGCAAGGTCCTAAGCAATTATTGATATGGTATTCTAAACAAACAGCATATTTACCTGCAGCAACATTCTCTCTTGATAGGTTATAAGTACAATTACGAATTTTATACAACTGCTTAAAAAGATCCAATAATGCACTCATTGTTCTTCCACTTGGGTAAGGGCCAAAATAACGGTGTCTTTTATCTTGTGTATTTCTTGTTGAAAAAACACGAGGAAAACGCTCCTTAGTAACACAAATGTATGGGTATGTTTTATCGTCTTTTAATAGGATGTTGTATTTAGGTTGATTTTTTTTGATGAGGTTATTTTCTAGTAACAAAGCATCAAATTCAGTATCAACAACTACATATTCTATCTTTCTGATTTCCGAAACAAGCTTCTTTGTTTTACGGTTCATTCCCGTTTGTTTCAGAAAATATGATGAAACTCTATTTTTTAGCTTTTTGGCTTTGCCGATGTAAATGATCTTTCCATCCTCATTAAGGTATTTATAAACTCCGGGTTGCATTGGTAGGTTCTTAACTACCTCCATCAATTTATCTTTATGATCCATTCGACTTCCTTATTGCTTTTAATTTGTTGTACTGTAGTAAAACTAAGAGAGGTTTATGTAAAAAAAAAATGCACGTTACTTAATTAGCAACGTGCATTTAATTTATAGTCTGATGAACACTATTTCATATATTTATTTAATAAATCGAAACGTGCTTCAACCATTTTATCTTGATCGTAAGTAGATGGGTCTACTTTTAACGGTTTGGCCAATACAGATGCTAATTTTATTTTCTGGCGTCTAGATAATTTATCAATATCTTTTTTATAATAATAATCTGCTGCCTCACCAATACCATAAATATTCTCTCCCCACTCAGCATAATTAAGATACAACTCAAAGATTCTTGATTTATCTAGAATCATTTCCATTTCAATTGCGGCAATACTTTCTAAGTATTTCCCCAGATTGTTATTATGAGGCATTAAAAACATTGTTCTCGCTACCTTTTGAGAAATAGATGCATTATTAAGTGCTGTATTTTCTGTAATACCATTATGTATATTAAAAGAAGGATCATCAATACCAATTATTGCAGTTTGCAAATCGTTTGGTACAACATCTTTAGGAATAAATTTCGGCGTTTGTACGTGTTCTAAATCAAAATGTGATCTTGCACACATATACATAGACATAGTAGGGTTAGCCCACTTTACATAAAGTGCCCCAAATGCTATATAAATAGCAAATAACAGATGAATACTAAGTACAAAAATGGCTAATCGTTTAATAAAAGGGATAAACATGTTAGTAAGGATTTTATCAAGTAAATGATGTTATTAGGTATATATACAAAATAACAATTACTTCTCACTTTTTAGAGTGTTTAAGCTAAATATTTAAATAAAGTTTAATAAATATCATTCTTTTATTAAAAAAAAGAAAATAATCTAATCATTTTCTTCCTTTTTTCTTATTGGAGCTACAATAGAGATACGTTCCCATATTGCTACTAGATTACAACCTTCTGGATCTTCTTGTAAGAAAATTGAAAACTGTTGAAAAATTCTAAAGGAATTTAACGCTGGAAGTTTCACTCTAAATACATCTTCTTTCTGATTGTATTTAAAAGTACCCCAAGCTCCTTGCGCCTTATTTACTACTAATGTCCACTCTGCAGTATCTGGAATAGCATACAAAGAATAAGTACCTGCATCTAAAGGTTCCCCTGCCAAAGTAATATCTTCCGTAATCGTTATTTCAGTAGCATAATCATCGCCAAAACGCCATAATTTTCTCCAAGGAACTGATACTCCAAATTTTTTATCAAAATCAGATTTCATCTTAGGGCGGCCATAGGTAATTTTCACATATGTACCATTGTCCATTTTATAGGTAGCTAAGCCAGTATCACTCTTTCTGGGCTTATGTTTTAATTCTTGTGCAAATAATTTTCCTACACAAAGAAATAATACTAAAAGGAGTATATGTTTTTTCATTCTGATTTTGGATTAAAAAAGAAGCGAACAGTATACAAGATACTGTTCGCTTCAAATATCGTAAACTTAAACACCTTATCAATAGTGAACGATAACTTTTTCGTCAATATTAATTAAGTGATTAATTCTAAAGCACTCCTTTTGTACTTGGAATTTCGTTATTCCCTTCTTCTACTTGAATTGCCATTCTTATTGCTTTAGCAAACGCTTTAAATGTACCCTCAATAATATGGTGGTCATTATCTCCAGTTGATTTAATATTTAAATTACAACCAGAAGCATCAGAAAATGACTTAAAGAAATGAGAAAACATTTCTACAGGAAAATCTCCAACACTTTCTCTTGATAAAGGTGCATCACAAACAAACCAAGGTCTACCAGAAAAGTCTAATGCTACTTGAGATAACACCTCGTCCATTGGTGCAATAAAGAAACCATAACGGGCTATACCTCTTTTATCACCTAAAGCTTTTTTAAATGCTTCGCCAATTGCTAAACCAGTATCTTCGATAGTATGGTGTTCATCTATATATAAATCGCCTTCTACTTTTACAGTAAGGTCAATTTTTCCATGACGAGCAACTTGATGTAACATATGGTCAAAAAAGCCAATACCTGTAGAAAGGTCAGACTTACCTGTTCCATCTAAATTTACACCAATAATAATTTTAGTCTCATTGGTTACACGTTCAACACGTGCCATTCTTCCATTTGGAGAATAATTTCTTAAATAGTTATATATTTCTACCCAAGACTTAGTTTCTAAAACTGCTTCTGAGTTTTGATTGTCTCCAATAAAAATCCCCTTAGCTCCTAAATTTTTAGCTAATTCTATATCTGTTAACCGATCTCCGATTACAAAAGAATTCTCTAAGTCATAATTGCCTGACATATATTTAGTCATTAAACCTGTTCTAGGTTTACGAGTTGGGGCATTTTCGTGCTCGAAAGTTTTATCGATCAACATATCATCAAACTCAATACCTTCACCCTTTAAGGTTTCTAGCATTTTATTATGAGCAGGCCAAAAAGTATCTTCTGGGTAGCTATCTGTACCTAAACCATCTTGATTAGTAACCATTACTAATTCATAATCTAGTTCTGTAGCTATTTTTTGTAACTGAGAAATTGCTTGAGGAACAAAAGCTAATTTTTCTAATGAATCTACCTGAAAATCTACAGGAGGTTCAACAATTATAGTTCCATCACGATCTATAAATAATGCCTTTTTCATGTTTTAAAGTTTGTTGTTAATTGTTTGACAGTTTATTGTATTGTACCGTTTCTCCATTTTTTTACGGTATCAAACCACACACGTTTGTAATCATACGATCTTTTAAGTTCGTAATGAGTACCCGTAAATTGATTATTATCTTCTATAAAGTCAAATTCAACCTGACCGTGATTTAAGTTACTGTCATAAGACCAACGAATACCACCATCTATATTTGAAACTTCAGAAGGTGGGCCAAAGATAATATAAACAATACCTCTATCCGTCTTCCAACCCTCTTTATATTCTGTAAATTGAATATTTGCATCAGTTACTCTATCAAAATACAATTTGATTAAACGTTTTGCATTGTCTGGTGAACCTGCAATATTGATCCAAAAGTTTTCAAAAGCTTTTCTTGGTCGGCTACCTGTTTTAAAAGAAGCCATTTCATTTTGAGTAGAAATATATACCAATGAAGGGTATACATTTTTCATTTTTTTATACTTCGGAAAATCAGATGGCATAGCCGTAAAACCCATTCCTTCTCTTGATGTCGTATCTGTTTGAACAAAATACAACCCCGTATTTGTTACTTGAATAGGTATGTTTGGTTGTACTTCAAAAGTTGTATCGACAATCATAGGATTTCCAGAATTTGCATTTTCTACCATAGGTGGTGGAGCAGGCATAAAGTCTGTTGAGAAATGAAATACATAGTAATGCTGAGAATCATCTCCTTTAATAATGACATCCTCTCCTTGTCTTATATATTTTGCACTACCGCCTAAATCTACATTAAAATTAGATTGTGCTAATAATGAACCTATGGACAAAGTATTTATTAATGTGATAAGTAAAATAATAGTTCGTTTCATCAAATAAATCTATATAGAGCTGTTGCTAGGTACTAAGTAAAAAATTATCTATTAATATAAATCAGAAAGTTGATAAATAGATAATATGAGTATTAAGTTAATGAATGTCTGTAAATAACAAAAGAGGTTTGAATCAATTACACATGATTCAAACCTCTTTTTATCAATTCATCTTTAATAAAGTATCCTTTTAAAGAAAAAGGTAATACTCTTTGATGATTTTAAATATTTGTCTTAAATAATTTTATAGCAATTGCTAGAAGGATTATACCAAAGACTTTCCTTAGAATATTAGCTCCTCCTTGCCCCAGTTTTTTCTGAATCCATCCAGAGCTTTTTAAAACTAAATAGACAAATAGTAGATTTATAATAATACCTAGAAGAATACTAAAGTTAGAATATTCTGATTTTAATGAAATTATTGTCGTCATACTACCCGCTCCAGCTATTAAAGGAAAAGCCAGAGGTACAATAGACCCAGATCCTTCTTCTTCGGCTTCACTTTTAAAAAGAACAATACCTAGTATCATTTCTAAACCTAATAAAAACAAGATTATAGCACCTGCAATGGCAAATGAGCTAACATCTATTCCAAATAAACCTAGTAATTTCTTACCTAATGCTAGGAAAATTATCATGATAATACCTGCTACTATAGTGGCTTTACCTGATTGTATTTTTCCTTCTTTCTCTCTTAAATCAATAATTATTGGAATTGAACCGATAATATCGATTACTGAGAATAAGATTAGTGACACTGATGCCACTGCTTTAAATGAAACGTCAAAATCCATTTAAGTAATTGTTAAAAACTTATTATTCCGTTACAAAACCAGCAGTTTCAAGATCTTTCCAATAACTTGGATACGATTTTTCTACAACTTCTGGCTCATCAATTTCTAGTTGACCTAATAGAGACAAAGGAGCGAACGCCATTGCCATTCTATGATCTTCATAAGTGTTAATAGACTGACCATCAATAGTAATACCTCCTTTAGGTACTATTATTTCTTCATCTCCTATTACTTCTATTTCTAAACCAAGTTTCTTGATTTCATTGTATAATGCAGCAATTCTATCCGTCTCTTTAATTCTAAGACTTTTTAGACCTATCATTCTACCTTCCATTCCTAAAGCTGCGACTAAAGCAACAATAGTTTGTGCAAGATCTGGGCAATGTGTAAAATCAAAGAAAAATTTATCTGCTCTAGCTGTTTTTGTTAAACGAACGCCATCCGCTTCAAAAGTACTTTCTACTCCTAACTGTTTCATCATCTCAACAATAGCCTTATCACCTTGAAGAGAATTTTCACGTAGATTTAAAATTTTAATTTCGGCCACATCAGATAAAGCTGCAATACTGTACCAATAACTAGCTCCAGACCAATCGGATTCAATAGTATATGCACCGCTTTTATATTCTTGTGGAGCTACAATAATTTCATTCCCTTCCCAAGTATATTTAATGCCAAAACTTTCCATTAGACTTAAAGTCATTAGAATATAAGGTTTTGAGTTTACCTCTCCTTCTAAAACAATTTTTAAGCCTTTTGGTAATGTTGGTGCAACTAGCAATAATGCTGAGATATATTGACTACTTACATCTCCTCTAATAGTAACAGTATCAGAAGATTGTTCAAAACTATTTATTTGATGAGGAGGATAACCGTCCTTTTTCAAATATTCTATATTTGCTCCAATTGAACGTAAAGCATCTACTAAAATACCTATAGGTCTGTCTTGCATACGAGGAGTACCCGTCATGATTGACTTACGGTTATTAGCTGATGCATATGCAGTTAAAAAACGCATTGTTGTACCTGCATCTAATACGTCTAATGTTTCTTCTGATGAATCTAAAAGACGCATCATTGTTTGCGTATCTCTTGCCATAGAGATATTTGATAATTGGATTTCTTCTGTTGCTGAAGCTTGAATTATCAATGCTCTATTACTTTCACTTTTTGATGATACTAATGGTACATCAAGTTTTACGCTCTTACTCGGGTGGTGGATTTTCATTGATTTGTTAGTTTTGTTTGTTTTCAAAAATTTCCATTTCAAAAAGTGTCGCTAGATGTTTTTTTACAACCTCTTCCACTTCATTCATAGGTAATTCTTTGCCTAATTCATTTTGCATAGAAGTAACGGCTTTATCAGAAATACCACATGGCACTATGTTTCCGAAATAATCTAGGTTTGCATTTACGTTAAAAGCAAAGCCATGCATGGTTACCCATCTGCTTGTTTTAACTCCTAATGCACATATTTTTCTAGGGTTTGGATCACCTTCTTCGCCAATCCAAACACCTGTAAGGCCATCTATTCTACCAGCCTTTATTCCATAATCTTTTAATGTTAAGATAACGGCTTCTTCTAGTAGTCTTAAATATTTATGTATATCTGTAAAAAAGTTATCTAAATCTAGAATTGGATAACCTACAATTTGTCCTGGACCATGGTAAGTAATGTCTCCTCCTCTATTAATTTTAAAGAATTCGACATGTTCTCTTTCTAACCCCTCTTTATCTAATAAAAGGTGTTCTTCTTTACCACTTTTCCCTAAAGTATAGACATGAGGATGTTCTACAAAAAGTAAATAATTTTTTGTAGGAAGTGCGTCTTCTCCTCGATCAGTTCTTCTTCTATTTTCTAGTTTTGTTTGAACTATTGCATCAAACAATTCTGTTTGGTAATCCCAAGCTTTTGCATAGGGCATTTTACCAATATGCTGATATTCTACTTTTTTGTTCATGTTCTCTCCACTAACTAAATCAGGAACATTATGAATTGATCTTTTTTGACCTATTCTAAAATGATTTCAAATTAAATCACACCGCAAATTTGCACAAAAAAACCTCTCCTTTAAAAAGAAGAGGTTCTTATCTACAAAAAAGTAGGTATTTTTCTAGTTAGATGACTTAATATACGACAAAAAGTCACCTTGTATTCCAAGAGTGTTCGCTAATTTAAGCATAGCAGTAGCTTCCATCTCACTGATGTAACCCTTTCTATTATTAGCGTCCCAAGCGAGACATATATATTTTAACCTTGTTTCAGGAGGAAAATCCATCATTACATCAGAAAGATAATCTTTTGCTCTATCAAAAGCATTTACATAATCTTCTCCAATGAATTGGGTAGCCCACTCTAGCTCATCATGACCTTGAATGTTAGTAGCCGTTTCCTCCAAGATAGCTTGTTCATCTTCATCTAACCCATGATAATGAAATATCACTGATTTGATCAATAAGTAAGCTTTTTTCTCTTCACTAGTCATTTTTATCCTAATTGGAGGTTTCTATCTAGACAAAGATAGCATTATTGATTGTTTAGCCAAATAAACGTTAACAGTTCTTCTTATTAAGATTGTTTACAAATAATATTGACAATAATAAAAAACTAATAATCAATAAATTAAACAGAATGCTAAATCTAATATACAAAAAGAGATTCTATAAAACATGTAGAATTATAGAATCTCTCCTTAACTAATTAATATATTTTTGATTTTCTCTTTCTTTTTAAATCAAAAGATGGAGATACATCTAAATTATTTTACTTTTTCTTTAAAATACTCTAAAGTTCGTTTTAAACCTTCAGCTCTATCAATAGTCGGGTTCCAGTCTAAAACTTCTTGTGCTCTAGTAATATCTGGCTGACGTTGTTTAGGATCATCTTTAGGTAAATCCAAATAGATAACTTTACTTCCAGAGTCTGTCAATTTCACAATTTCCTCTGCAAAATCTTTAATAGATATTTCTTGAGGATTACCAATGTTTACTGGATCATGATAATCTGACATTGTTAAACGGAAAATCCCTTCGACTAAATCATCTACATAGCAAAATGATCTAGTTTGAGAACCATCTCCAAAAATTGTTATGTCTTCTCCTCTTAATGCCTGACTCATAAATGCTGGTAAAGCACGTCCGTCATTTAAGCGCATTCTTGGGCCGTATGTATTAAAAATACGTACCATTCCAGTATTTACACCATGGAATGTGTGGTAACCCATTGTTATTGCTTCTTGAAAACGTTTTGCTTCGTCGTAAACACCTCTTGGCCCAATTGGGTTTACATTACCCCAATAATCTTCTGTTTGTGGGTGAACATTTGGATCACCATATACTTCAGAAGTTGAAGCAATCATGAAACGTGCCTTCTTCACTCTTGCTAAACCTAAAAGGTTATAAGGAGCCAATGATCCCACTTTTAGTGTTTGGATAGGCATCTCTAAATAATCGATTGGACTTGCAGGAGATGCAAAGTGTAATATATAATCTAACTCACCAGATACGTGTACATATTTAGTAACATCATGGTGGAAAAATTCAAAATTCTTATTCCCAAATAAGTGTGATATGTTGTCTTCACTTCCTGTTAAGAAGTTATCCATTCCCACAACTTTAAATCCTTTTGCTAAAAACTTATCACATAAATGTGAACCTAAGAAGCCTGCAGCACCTGTAATTAATACTCTTTTCATTATAAATAGTTTAGCTTAATAAATTGTAGTTCTACCGATACTGTTGTAATAGAAACCTAGTTCCTTCATATCTTTTGTATTATAGAGGTTTCTACCATCAAAGATTACTTTATCTTTCATAAGCTCTCCCATATAATTAAAATCAGGCGTTCTAAATAGATTCCATTCTGTTACAATTCCTAGTGCATCAACATCTTTCAATGCATCATATCTGTGTTCTACAAATGTAACTTGGTCTCCAAAAATTTCTTTCATATTTTCCATTGCTTCTGGATCATATGCGTAAACTTCAGCTCCTGCTTTTAACAACTCTCTAATTGTATAAATTGCTGGAGCCTCTCTAATATCATCTGTATTAGGTTTAAATGCTAAACCCCAAATGGCTATTTTTTTTCCTTTTAAATCTCCATCAAAGTAAGCACTCATTTTTTCTGCTAACTTAAATTTTTGAGCACCATTTACTCCCATTACAGAGTCTAGTAACTTAAAATCATAGTTGTGTTCTTTTGCAGTTTTAAATAATGCTTGAACATCTTTTGGAAAACATGACCCTCCGTAACCTACTCCAGAGAATAAGAAACGTTTACCAATTCTTCCGTCAGAACCCATACCAATACGGACATTATCAACGTTTGCTCCAACTTTTTCACAAAGGTTGGCAATCTCGTTCATAAATGTAATTCTTGTAGCTAGATAAGAGTTAGCTGCATACTTTGTCATTTCAGCAGAGCGTTCATCCATAAAATAGATTGGATTGCCTTGGCGAACAAATGGTTCGTAAAGACGTTGCATTGTTTCTTTTGCTCTTTCTGAAGAAGTACCAATAACAACTCTATCTGGACGAAGAAAATCGTCTACTGCAACACCTTCTCTTAAAAACTCAGGATTTGATACTACATCAAAAGCACCTTTACAGTTCTTAGCTACAACAGCATGTACTTTTTCTGCAGTACCTACAGGAACAGTACTTTTATCTACTAAAACTTTGTATTCATCTTTGTCTATAATATGCCCTATTTGTTCAGCGACACCTAAAACATAAGATAAATCTGCAGAACCATCCTCACCTGGAGGTGTTGGTAATGCCAAGAAAATAACATCAGAAGCTTTTACTGCTCCTTCTAAATCTGTTGTAAATGATAAACGCTCTTCTTTAGTATTTCTAAGAAAAACTGTATCTAAACCTGGTTCATAAATTGTTAATTCCCCACCTTTAAGTTTTTCTACTTTTGAGTTATCATTATCTACACAAATCACATGATGACCCGTTTCTGCAAAACAAGTTCCTGAGACTAACCCCACATAACCTGTTCCTACAACTGCTATTTTCATTGTATATAAATCTTTATTATTTATTTATTTTTCTTAGAGATAATCTTCAATATTACCTTGACCTTGACGAATTACTTCGAAGTCTCCATCTACTAAATTTACTACTGTAGATAAATGAATATTACCGTAGCCTCCATCAATTACTGCATCTACTTGATTTCCGTAATCTTCATAAATTAATTCCGGATCTGTCGGGTACTCCAATATCTCATCTTCTTGTTTCAGAGATGTAGTTACAATTGGGTTTCCTAACAAGCGTACTAATTCTCGTGGTATGTTATGGTCTGGTACACGAATACCCACCTCTTTCTTTTTTGTATCCACAAGTTTAGGTACAGAACTACTTGCTTTCATGATAAAAGTAAATGGACCTGGCAGTGCTTTTTTTATAACTCTAAATGCAGGCGTTTCAATATGCTTCACATAATTTGTTATATCAGATAAATCGTAACAAATAAATGAAAGATTCATCTTATTAGGTTTTAAGCCCTTAAAACGAATTAATTTTTTAAGTGCTGCTTGGTTTGTCAGATCACAACCAACACCATAAACTGTATCTGTAGGGTAGATAACTAAACCTCCCTTTCTCAATACTTTAACAACCTCATTTAATACTCGCTCCTGAGGATTATCAGGATTAATTCTAAATAGCTCTGCCATGATATTTCAATTATTTGGTGAAGATAAAAGATGTTCTTATAAATTACTTATATATCCTTGTAAACTCAATAAAAGTTTTACTATATATTGTCTTTATTAATTAAAATTATAATAAGTAAATGTCATATATCACTATTCCGGTTAAAACGCAGTACTTAAAGAAAGATTCTTCTTTGGCTATTCAAAATAGACTACTTCCAAAGGGAGATATTAAAAACTGGAATCCTTTAACAACTACAGCATATTTAGAAATATATAATCAGGTTGGGGCTGAATGGGGATGGACTGGAAGAGTCTTAATGTCTGACACGGAATTATCTTCTTGGCTCAATTCTGATAATTGTAGATTACTTAAATTGATTGTTGATGGAGAAATTGCTGGTTTTATTGAATTTGATATCTCTAAGAAACAATCCATTGAAGTTGCCTACTTTGGATTACTTCCTGCATTTATTGGTCAAAAATTAGGTTTACCTTTTTTAATGGAAAGTATTAGAAAAATTGAACAGGAACTAAAAACAAAAGAAGTTTGGTTGCATACTTGTCAATTTGATCATCCATTTGCTATTCAGGTATATCAAAAAGCTGGTTTTACAGTAGTTAATGAATCCATTGATGATGAACCTTATGAAGAAGCCTTTTTGAAAAAAAATAATTATAAATTCTAGTCAATAGTATTACATCATTTAAAATAAAGAAATGAAAAAAATCTGTTTTGCCACTAATAATATAAATAAGCTGAAAGAAATTCAGCAGCAACTAGAAGGTCTTTATCAAGTTGTAAGTTTAAAAGAAATTAATTGCGAAGAGGAATTACCTGAGACACAAGAAACATTAGAAGGTAACTCTTTACAAAAAGCACAATATGTTTGGGATAATTATGGTGTTAGTTGCTTTGCTGATGACACCGGACTTGAAATTAATGCCTTAAATGGAGAGCCTGGTGTTTACTCTGCAAGATACGCTGGCCCACAAAGAGATAGTGACAACAATATGGATCTAGTACTTAAGAATTTAGAGGGTAAAAATGATAGAAGTGCAAGGTTTAGAACGGTAATCACTTTGCTTTGGGAAGGGAACGTTGAACAAGTTGAGGGGATTGCTGAAGGTGATATTATTACAGAGAGAACGGGTGACGAAGGTTTTGGTTATGACCCTATCTTTAAATCTAAAGGACATGAACGTACTTTTGCTCAATTATCTTCGAAAGAAAAAAATGAAATTAGTCACAGAGGAAAAGCCGTTGTAAAGTTGATTGAATTATTAAAAGATAAAGTTTAGTGATTATCTTTACAGCATTTACAATTCTATATTCAATATGAATTTAGATTTTACATTTCTGATTTTTTATAATGAAACAACTATCAATACAAACAAAAAAAGAATTTAGAAATTTTGGACTTGCCTTTGGCTTAGGCTATTTACTTGTTCAGATTCTACCTTTAATTTATGGAATGACAACTGCAGAAGTAGACATTTTTAAGATCATTGGTTTGATTTTAATAAGTCCTTTTAGTTCTCCTACAATTTTATTTTTTGGTATTGCTATATTACAGAGGTACAATGAAAAATCTTTATTTTGGGTAGGGATTATAGGTGTATGGGTTAGTGTAATGATGAACCTCTATATTCAACATGGAGGAGATACTATATTTCTTGATACTATTTTCAGGAACTTAATTAGAAAAGGATTGGCAATGATTCTTTCTTTATTAGTTCTTCGTTTCTTCTTTCAGAAAACAGATATCATTCGCCTAATAATTGGTTTTGGAGCAATTATACTTTTAGCTGTAATTAATTCATTTGCAACATTTAATGATCAATTAACTACAGATATGATTATTCAACAATCTATTTGGGGTGCATTATTTTATGTGTTTTCACTAAGTCTTGGGTATACACTTTTTACTATCTTTAAGAGTAATGACGATAGTAGCGATGAAATTACAGAATCTGAAATACCAGTTTTCAAGTCTTCTCAACTCGTTTTTTACTTCATGATTTTCGGATTATATTTTTCTGATTTGTGGAGTAGCGGTCAAGCATGGCAAACACAATTAAATGTTCTTTTCCTTTTACTGTTTGCATGTATAGGCATTATCTATTTCAGCAAAAATATTATTACAATTGGAATGGCATTATCACTTATTTCATTAATTGGAAGATTAATCGCTTTCTACAATGATATGAGTACAATGAATATTATAGGTCTTGGATTCTCTTTATTAGTACTTGCTCTGTTTGAATTATCAAGAAGACAAGAAAATAAAATAACGACTGGGTCTGTCTTCAAAATGAAAAAATAAATTCTTTTTCGATATAAAAAATGGTCTTAGCTTTTAGAAACTAAGACCATTTTTTTATATCGAAAAGTTAACTACTTCCCCATTTTTTGTTGTAAGCATTGCCAAAGTACTACACCAATAGTAATTGATACATTTAGAGAATGCTTTGTTCCAAATTGAGGAATTTCTAAAGCCATATCAGATGCAGCAATAGCTTCATCACTTACCCCCATTACCTCATTACCAAATACTAAAGCTATTTTTTCTTCTTTAGTAGTTGTAAAATTTTGAAGTAAAGTACTTCCTTCAACTTGTTCAACCGCAATTACTTTATATCCTTCTTTTTTTAAAGAGGCAATAGCATCTACGGTCTCATCAAAATGTCCCCAAGTTACTGTGTCTTGTGCTCCAAGTGCTGTTTTATGAATATCTCTATGTGGAGGTTTACCCGTAATCCCACAAAGAACTACTTTTTCAATTGCAAAAGCATCTCCTGTTCTAAAAGACGACCCTACATTATTTAAGCTTCTAATATTATCAAGAACAACAACAATATTATTTTTCTCTTGTGCTTTAAATTCTTCGGCGCTAACTCTATTGAGTTCGTCCATGCTTAATTTTCTCATCAAAATATATTTTAATCTCCTTCAGGATAATGACTCATTCTTCTACGTTCAATCTTATTCATTGCCAATTCTCTATTAGACGACAATGTATTGTACGTTTCTTGATCTTCTATTAATTGAACATCTCTTTCCATGTATTTGAAAATTGTTTCAACAATACCAGAAATTTCTTCTTTTATGGAATAGAAAGACCATTGATCTATTTTTCTGACATTCAATAACCCAGCATTCTTCATGTAGATTAAATGTCTAGATGTTTTGGTTTGGGTATAATCCAATACTAATTCAATATCAGAAATACACATTTCTTCATTAGTATGAAGTAAATTTATTATTCTTATTCTCGATTCTTCTCCTAAGGCCTTCATTATCTGAGTACCTATAGATAAATTGAAGTGTTTCAGCTTCATAATTACAATGCTTTAATTCGCGTTTGCAAATATACAAATCTCTATTTCAATCTGTATAGAATAGCCAATAATACCTCATTATTAACTTTTGTTGCCATTAATTGAAATTTCACATTAACAATATATAACTATTCTAAGAAGTTGTGCATTTTGTTATTAAAAATTTCATGTTTTATAATTAAACCGTTATACTTGAACAGGTAAAGATAATAGGTTAGTCACCTATTATATGGCATGATACACCAGTAACATTAACCAGTTGTGGAAAGACATTCGATAGATATTGAATGTCTTTTTTTTATGTAAAAAGACTAAAAGATTAAAATCTCTTCTTTCTATATAGTTACAATTTTCATTTTGAATCAACTAGTGATTATCTTCGCGTAATTATTAATATAGATATGATAGAAAGAACAATAAAAATCGGTACTCGTAAAAGTAAACTTGCTTTATGGCAAGCTGAACATGTTAAATCTCTATTAGAGCAAAACAACATGACTGCTGAGTTAGTATTGATAGAAACGAAAGGTGATAAAATTCTTGACCGTTCGTTATCAAAGATTGGTTCTAAAGGTGTTTTTACTGAGGAATTAGAAGAACAACTTCGTAATGGAGGTATTGATATTGCCGTTCATAGTGCTAAAGATATGCAAGCATCTTTAGGTGATGATTTTGAATTAATTGCCTTTACAGACAGAGAAGAATGTCATGATGTTTTTGTAAGTCATAAAGCTGGTCTTACTATAGATCAGAATACAGATATTGTAATTGGTACATCTTCGGTAAGAAGAGTAGCATTATTAAAAAAATATTATCCTAATGCTAAAATTGTTGATGTAAGAGGGAACTTACAGACAAGAATTAAGAAAATGGAAGATGGCCTTTGTGATGTACTTATGCTTGCTTATGCGGGTGTGCACAGAATGGGGTATAACAATATGATTGTTCACGAACTTCCTGTAGATACTTTCACTCCTGCAACTGGACAAGGTTGTGTTGCTATTGAAGCAAGTACAGGTTTAGATACGAATATAAAAGAAGCTATCCGTTCTGCAATTAATAATGAACAAACAGAAACTTGTGTACGTGCTGAACGTGCTTTCTTAAAAGAATTACAAGGTGGTTGTAGTATTCCTGCCTTTTGTTTAGCAAGGTGGGCGTCTAAATCAGATATTACTATAACAGGTGGATTAGCACAGCCAGATGGTCTACCTCAAATAAGATATACATATACTGTTCCTGCTATTGATGCTAATGCAACAGGAACAAAAATCGCCAAAGAAACATTGGCAAATGGTGGAGCTGAACTTTTAGCTCAACTAAAAAATTAACAAGCAATTTCGCAGCTATTTATATGAAAGGTTTATTAGATCAGCAGTTTGGGCAAGGAGAGATTGTAATTTCTAAAGTTGATGATTTAATCAACTGGGCAAGATTATCTTCTTTGTGGCCACTTGGATTTGGATTAGCATGTTGTGCCATCGAAATGATGACAACTTTTGCTTCCAATTATGACTTAGATAGGTTTGGTGTTATTCCAAGGGCAACACCTCGTCAATCAGATGCAATGATTATTTCTGGTACAGTAACTTTCAAGATGGCTGACCGTGTTCGTAGATTATATGAACAAATGGCAGAGCCTCGTTATGTAATTTCTATGGGTAGCTGCTCTAATTGTGGTGGTCCATACTGGGAGCATGGTTATAATGTTGTTAAAGGTGTTGATAGAATTATTCCTGTTGATGTTTATGTTCCTGGATGCCCTCCAAGACCAGAAGCATTAATAGGTGGCATTCTAAAACTACGTGATCAAATTCGTGAAGAGACTTTGATGGCACCTACTGCAGTTGAAAAATTAATGAACAAAGCAAAAGCATAATCATGACAACAGAGGAAATAGCTGCATTAATTGAAGAAAACATTACCGATTGTACACTATCTGTTGATACAAAATTACCTCAGCAAGAAATTACAATTCCATCAGAAAAAATTACTGAGGTTTGTTCTTTTCTAAAGGGTAATCAAACAACATTTTTTGATACACTTTCTTGCTTAACTGGAATAGATAACGGACCAGATAAAAATACGATGGAAGTTATTTATCATCTTTATTCTATTCCCAATGGCTTTAGAGTTACTTTAAAAGTTGTATTAGACAGACAAAATCCACATATACCTTCTGTAGTTCCTGTTTGGAGAGCTGCTGATTGGCACGAACGTGAAGCGTATGATTTAGTAGGTGTGACTTTCGATAATCATCCCGATTTAAGACGTATTCTATCTCCTGATG
The DNA here is from genome assembly GCF_003970675.1 of Flammeovirga pectinis. Taxonomy (GTDB): domain Bacteria; phylum Bacteroidota; class Bacteroidia; order Cytophagales; family Flammeovirgaceae; genus Flammeovirga; species Flammeovirga pectinis. Next base: position 4,996,926 of record NZ_CP034562.1, on the reverse strand, counting down.
ATTGGGTTGGACATCCTCTTCAGAAAGATTACATACCAGAAGAGAGATACCACGGAATTAAAGTAAAATACGAAAAGGATTAACATAATTAATCCTTCTAAATAAAGTAAGCCGAGCCATTTAAAATGACTCGGCTTTTATATTTTTAAATCTTAGTCTTAACTAAGGAATTACTTCTAAAAAGAAGTAACCCTTGTTAGTTAATATAGATAAGACTAGATTATATAGTCGTGTTTACGATTATTAACAACCAAATATAATCATATTAATTCTGAATATATACTAATCGTTATAAAACTTTAAAGGATGTACTATTATAAGTAAATCTGCAAAGAAAAAAGTCCGATCAATTTATCATTGATCGGACCATATATGTAGATTTTAAAAATCTATTCCCATTCAATAGTTGCTGGTGGTTTAGAGCTAATATCATATACTACTCTATTTACACCTTTTACTCTATTGATGATATTGTTACTAATTTCTGCAAGGAACTCATAAGGTAAGTGTACCCAATCTGCAGTCATACCATCTAAAGATGAAACTGCTCTTAAAGCTACTACTTTTTCATATGTACGCTCATCACCCATAACTCCAACAGAGTTTACTGGTAAAAGCATTGCTCCAGCTTGCCATACATCATCATATAAACCATGGTCTTTTAAACCTTGGATAAAGATGTAGTCAACTTCTTGTAAAACCTCTACTTTCTCTGCAGTTACATCACCCAAAATACGGATACCTAAACCAGGACCTGGGAAAGGATGTCTACCTAAAATTTCTTGAGGAATATTTAAAGCCTTACCCACTAAACGCACTTCATCTTTAAATAAAGTATTTAATGGTTCTACAACTTTCAATTTCATATAATCAGGTAAACCACCTACATTATGATGAGATTTAATTGTTGCCGAAGGCCCTTTTACAGATACGGATTCGATTACATCAGGATAAATAGTTCCTTGACCTAACCATTTTGCATTTTCAATCAGCTTCGATTCTGTTTCAAATACATCTACAAAGATTTTACCAATAGCTTTACGCTTATCTTCTGGATCAGTTTTACCTTCTAACTCTTTATAAAATAAGTCTTTAGAATTTACGCCTTTAACATTAAGACCTAAACCATGGTAAGATTCTAAAACAGATTCAAATTCGTTTTTACGAAGTAAACCATTGTCAACAAAAATACAATATAGGTTTTCACCAATTGCTCTATGAAGTAAAACTGCAGCTACAGAAGAATCTACACCACCAGATAAACCTAATATTACACGGTCATCTCCAAGTTGTGCCTTTAATTCTGCTACAGTACTATCTACAAAAGATTCTGGTGTCCAATCTTGCTTACATTCACAAACACCTACTACAAAATCCTGAAGCATAAACTTACCGTCTTTTGAGTGTGTTACTTCTGGATGGAATTGTAAACCAAATGTTTCTTCGCCAAGAATTCTATATGCTGCAACAGGAATACTAGTAGTACTCGCAATTACTTTAAAGCTATCAGGAAGATTAAGGATTGTATCACCATGCGACATCCATACTTGAGTGTCTTCTGGTATCCCTTTCATCATAGGACTTGTATGGTCTATGAAATCAAGGTTTGCACGACCGTACTCACGGTGCTCTGAACGTGCGACAGTTCCTCCATTCTGATGAGCAAGCATCTGTGCGCCAAAACACACACCTAGAAGAGGCATTTTTCCGCGAATATCGGAAACGTCGAAGTTTGGTGCATCGTCTTCTAAAACTGAGTGAGGGCTACCTGAAAGGATAACACCTTTGTACTCAGAATGATCAATCTTCGGCTCGTGATTGTAAGGAAAAATCTCACAATAAACATTTAACTCTCTTACACGTCTAGCAATTAGCTGTGTATACTGAGAACCGAAGTCATAAATTAGGATCTTGTCCATAATAAGGATTGGTATTCAGAGATTATTTTTGATGCACGCAAAGATGATGTTTTTTATTGAAAAAGTGATACTTATCATGATAAAATAATCAAAGGAGTATTTTAGGATAAAAAAAACACCCTACACCTGTTAAGATGTAGGGTGTTAAACCTAATTACTTATATTTTTTAACTCAAAGCTTAAGGAATAGGATTACCATCACTATCAACAGCTACTTGAGTACCTTTTGTCATATCCCACCATACTGGATTATTCAAGTTATCTCCTTGAAATTCACCTGAACCTGTAAAACCAGCTTCAGTATTAAGTACTTCAACACCTGCTGAATATGAAGATAAATTTAATGTCTGTTCATCAGTTGGGTAAGGACGACGAACAGGTATTTCACCATTACCTCTATCATGACCTGCAACTGGTGATCTTAAAACTCCAAAGTCAAGACGTCTCCATTCTATCCATCCTTGATGACCTTGCATATATAAAGCAATCCACTTTTGAATACCTAAAGAAGTTTTCCAATTAGTTGCATCATATGGGTGAGCAATTACATAAGCATCAATATCCGCCTGAGCAATTGTTCTTGTCATGCCTGCTAATCCTGCTTGACCATTCCAAAATTCCATTGACGCTCTAATACCTGCTTCATAATGTGTTGCTGCCAATGTCGCATTAGATGCTCTTTGAGCTGCTTCAGCTAAAGCAAAACATACTTCAGGATAAGATATATAGATTCCAGGAGCCTTCTCATATAAAGTTGCTGCTGAAGGTTGAGAGTATTCTGATATATCTAAATTGTTAGCTGTATTATCATCTAAACCATATATCACACCAATATACTCTGGCGTACCTGCTATAACTGAAGCTTCAGTTGGATCAAAATATAATCCCATACGAGGATCACTCATATCAGATAGTAAATCTACCATTGTATTACTTGCAGCAAAGTCAGCACGTGTTTTACGATCCTCATTCAAAGGATTGTTATGAGGAGCTGATCCAAAAACTAATGTAGCATTATCCTCATTTCCTGCAATAAAACCACCTGCTGCAACTACTTCTGCTAATTTAACTCCATTGTCTCTATCAGCCATTCTTAGAGCAATACGTAGCTTTAGAGATTGAGCAAACTTTGCCCATTTAGCCATATTACCATTATAGATTACATCACCATCAACACCTGTTGTAGCTACAACTTTTGACTGAGCTTCAGTTAATTCTGTTAATAAGCTTGAGTAAATCATTTCTTGCTTATCATAAGATGGAGCAATTACGTCATTACCTTGTAAAGCTTCAGTATAAGGAACTGGTCCCCAGATATCTGTAACTAAATGCATTAACCATACGCGTGTAATTTGAGCAACAGCATATTGATTTGATGCTCTATCTTTTGCATCACCAACAATAGCATCATTTTCCAATAATCCCATTGCTATATCCATACTTGCCTTCAAGTCTTTAAGACCTCCAGCAGCAAAATAGCTGATCCACTGACTATTTACAGAAGAATCTCTGTAACGGAAACGGCTTTCAGAAGGGTAAGCTTGTTGAGACCAATATTGTGAGTAAACTAGACCAAAACGACCATTCGCCCATTCATCCCAAACATTTTCCATAGCATATTTTTGACCTGATGTCAATAAATATGATGCAGGAACCTCTGAAGGGTTGTTAGGATCTACATTTAGCTCTTCTAGGTCAGTACATGCAAACATTGCTGCTGCCATACCACCTGCTACAAGAACTGTTTTTAATTTATTTATAAATTTCATTATTGTCTTCTTTAAAAAATCTTAAGCTAATATTCTATCTAAAAACACAAATACTTAAGTAGGGTTTTTAGATTTTGTAAAGGGTTTTTAGAAATCTAGTTTCAAGTTGAAACCCCAAGATTTAGTTGTAGGAACTGCACCACCCTCAATACCTTGTACGTTACCTGAGTTATTTGCAAATTCAGGATCAATGTGCGGTACATTTGAATGAAGAATCCATAAGTTTCTACCAGTTACAGAGAATGAAGCACCATAAGCACCAATTTTCTTCGTAATGTTAGATGGAATTCTATATGTTAATGCTAACTCTTTTAATTTCACATAAGATGCATCATACATATTTGCTTCTGCAATGATGTAACCGCCGTTAGCATAAAAGTGTGTATTAGCATCAATAACAACATCATTAGTCGTTCCATCTTCTTTTACACCTGGTACAATAATACCATCCTCACGAATATTATTGGCAACTGTTTCTGCCATTATTCCTGAGTAATTACCCCACATATTAGTTGTAGAGAAAAGTTTACCACCAAAACGCATATCTAATAATACTCTAAGAGATATACCTTTATAAGTAAATGTATTTGATAAACCACCTGTCCAATCTGCAAGAGAAGAACCTAAGTTTACTAATTCATCAGTTGGTAAATAAGTACCTCCAGCTCCTACTAATAAATCACCATTGTCATTTCTTTGGTATCCTGTACCTCTGATCTGTCCATAAGATTGACCTTCAGTAGCATTTACAGAAACTGCGAATGGAGCATTAGCTAAACGTAAATTATCAAGACCATCAGCTAATTTTACTAGTTCATTGTAGTTTTTAGCATAATTGAAGCCTAAATCCCATCTGAAACCACTTTCTGTTAAGATAGGAGTTGCATTTATTGATAATTCAACACCTTGGTTTAACATTTCACCTGCATTGATGATTTGTCTTGTATAACCAGTTGAACCAGAAGTAGGCACATCAATAATCTGATCTGTTGATACGTTTTTATAAATCGTTGCATCAAATCCTAAACGATCATTAAAGAAACGCATATCTAAACCTAATTCTAAAGAAGTAGTCTGTTCTGGTTTGATATTAGAATTATTTAAAGTGTTAGGTACATAATAAATTGGGTTACCATTAAAAGCACCTCTTGAATCAGCAGAATATGTTTGATTAACACTGTAAGGGTCTGTGTCATTTCCTACTTGAGCCCAACCTAAACGTACTTTACCAAAAGAGATTACTTTTGAATCTGCAAGACTTCCTAATTCTGTAAATACTACCGATCCAGATACCGCAGGGTATAAATAAGTATTGTTATTTGCAGGTAGTGTAGATGACTGATCTGCTCTTAAAGAAGCATCAACAAAAAATGTATTTCGGTAACCTAATGAAGCACTACCAAAAACTGAATTTACTTGCTTATCAGTACCACTATCTACAGTTTGAACAGGACCATTAGAATTTGATGTAGTATACAAATTAGGTACTGAAAGACCATTTGAAGTACCTTGATAATTTCTACGATACTTATTTGTTCTTATGTTTCCGCCTACAAAAGCATTCAATGATAGCTCATTTGTGAATGTTTTGTCATAACGTAACATTGCTTCGTAGTTAGTTTCTTGAACAGATCTAACGTCTTCACTATATTCAGAAATTGCTTGAGAACCTACTGCAATTCTTTCTCTTCTATAATCAGTGTAGTAATCAGTCATTACTTTTGCACTTGCAGAGAAACCACCATTAAATTGGTAATTTAAGCCAACGTTACCATAAAAACGATTTCTGTCGTCATCTTGGTAATTCTCGTTACGTACCCAATATGGGTTATCTGAATATTTAGGAGCAGGATCTGAAGCTGATTTTCTATTCCATGTTCTTTGAGAACCGTCAGGGTTTTTGTATTGCTTCATTTGAGCATCATCCCATTGACGTTGTCCCCACTGATTGAACTGCTGCATGACGTTATTTCCATCATAACCAGTACCAGGACGACCTAAAGCCTTAGAACCAACATAATTTGCCCCAACATTAACCTTTAATTTATCAGTTAACTTTTGAGTTGCATTCAAACTAAAGTTATCTCTTTGCATTTCACTGTTAGGGAAAACACCTTTAATATCATAGTTTGTGTAAGATAATCTAAAGCTTGATTTTTCTGTATTACCAGTTAAAGAAACACCGATATTTGAAGTAACACCTGTATCAAAGAAATCTTTAACGTTATTTGGATGTGCTACCCAAGGTGTACCTTTACCATAGTCAGGATGCCATTCATCAAAAGAATACCATTGTCTAGCTAAAGTACCATCTAATGCTGGTCCCCAAGATTCATCTACTGCATATGCTGCATAAGGAATACCATTCGCGTCAGTTCCTCCAGGGAATGCACCGCCACCGCCACCACCGTAGCCATTTTGGTAATCTGGTAACTTCAATACTGATTCAAATGATACACCTGCATTAACAGATACACCTATCTTATTACTTTTAGCACCTTTTCCTGATTTAGTTGTAATCATTACAACACCATTTGCTGCTCTTGAACCATATAAAGCTGCAGCTGATGCACCTTTAAGAACTGACATAGTTTCTATGTCATCAGGGTTAATATCTTGCGCTGCATTACCATAATCATAACCACCTGCACCTCTTGATTGATTTGAAGATGTAAAGTTAGAGTTATCGATAGGTACACCATCAACAACAAATAAAGGTTGGTTATTTCCTGATACTGAATTTACACCACGTATAACAATACGAGATGAACCACCCATTGCTCCACTTGAAGACACTTGCACTCCTGCAATTTTACCTCCAAGACCGTCTACCATATTTGCAGACTTTACCTCTGACATCTCTTCTCCAGAAACATTTTGAACAGAGTATCCTAGAGATCTTTCGTCTCTTTCAACACCTAAAGCTGTTACTACAACTTCATCTAACTGTTCTACGTCTTCTTCTAAAGCGATTGTGATTTCAGATTGGCTTCCTACAATAACTTCTTGAGTTTTATACCCTATAAGTCTATATTGTAAAGTAGGATTATCACCTGTTACCATTAAGCGGTATTTACCGTCAATATTTGTAACAGTACCTTGTGTTGTCCCTTTAACGACAACAGTAACACCTGGAAGTGCTTCTCCCGAAGCATCTTTAATTACACCAGATATTGATCTCTCTTGTGCAAACCCGGCAAAAACCATTGTAAGCATAAGAGACACTAGTAAAAGTGCTTTTCTCATAATAAAAATAATTGAATTGGAACTTAAGTTTTGTCCTAGTTTTCTAAAGTCTGAAAACTAAAAAGTAGCGGACATAAAAATTATCTTGTTGATTGATTGTTAAAAATTAGTAGAAATTATACGTTAGGTTGTAAAAAATAATGGAAATGATTTAATCATAGTTTAAAATAATTGAATTGTTGATAATTGATAATAACTAATCTACTTTAAAAGTACATTAACTTATGTTTATAATGCTAACTTACGTATTTAACTTTAGTTATCTAAATAAATGTTATAAAATATAGAAATTGATAAATATCCAAATATGAAATAAAATCATCAACATATCAGAATAATACAATAAAAACAAGCAATAAAGCAAAATTAAAACTTAATAATACAATTAACCATTGAATAAAAAAATACAATAAAAAAAAGAGGAAACTTCTAATAGAAGCTTCCTCTGTCTTTTATATTAGGGTGCTACTTAAGCAACAAGCCCATATTCAATTATTTTCTCTTATTGATTTACTGGAGTTGGAGTGAACAAATCAACTACTTCTACTAAATTTTGATTTGTATTCACCTCAATTTGAGGATAAAGCAAACGTTGAGGTAATTTAGCTCCAACTGTTGGAGTAACTGGTACTCTCACTTCACTTTCATTATAAGTTCGTCTTACATCTGAAAAACCTTCTAACAAACCTACAAGTGTTGTGTACCTTGCTGCTAAAACTTCTTTAAGATATGCTTTGTCCTCAGCTAATGAACCATCATTTAACAAACCTCCACTTTGAAAATCTGCTTCTACATAAGGATCATATTGCATTACAATAGGATTATCTTCATCACCAAGAACCTGAAATTCAGGAGCAATATAACCTCCACTATTCATATATGCTCTATATTCATTAATAGCTGTTAAACTTACTGCTAGATCATTTGTTCTAGCTGCTGCTTCAGCTTTAATCAATTGAGTTTCTTGCAAAGTTGTAAGTGGAAAAGCTCTATCTTGTGCAAAAAAACCAGAAGTATTTAAATTATAACCAGTAATATCTCCTGTTACTTCATCTGTTACTTCAGTATATAAGTAATTCCAAATGTGAGCCATGTTTGTTTTTGCATTTGTTCTACCTTTGATATAATCAACAGCAAAAGCTTCATTAGCTGTCATATAACCAGCTCTCTCATAAGCAACGAACATCCAATAAGTATTTGCATCTATATAAGGAGAAGTACCATGGGAAATAAACATATCTTCTGAAGTATCAGTAATACCTTTATTTGCATTTGATAATGCCATAGAATAATCCTTTACATGCATATAGTATCTTGCTTTTAAAGTATACAATGCTTTAACATTTACATTTAAAAGATCTTGAGATACTCCACCTTGACCTGACTCAATATCAGCTATTGCTTCATCAAGTAAAGTTTGAACATAATTATATACATCTGCTTGAGAATCAAAAACAGGCATTGGATAGTTTTCAATATCTGAAATCTGCGAAGCAGGGACATCTCCCCAAAGGTTTGTTGCTAAACCTAAAGAATTAGCAATTACTACTTTACAATATCCTTGAAGGACTCTATTATTATTCTCAATGGCTCCATTAAGTGCATTGATTGCATTTGCTATTGCTTCTCTATAAAGGTTATCCCATGAACTGTCATAATCAGTTGCTACAGTTAAATAGTTATTTAAAGCAGTATACTGTCTATCTGAACCAGTAAAATAACCAGACCACATACCTGCAATTCTTGCAATATCACCTTCGTTTACAAAGGCAAGTGCTAATTGAGATGATGGCATTACAATTTCTGCTGGAGCACTAGTTGGTGAGTTAGGGCTAACGTTTTCACCTTCTACTAGCTTAGCGCAAGACATCGAAGTACCTGCTATTGCTGTTGCTAATAAAACTGATTTTAATATATTTTTCATTGTGTAATTTCTTAATTTAATGTACTTCTAGGTTAAAAAGTCTCTACTGCAATTATTACCAGTTAAACGCTGCAGTGAATACCCATGATTTAGTACTTGGATTGTTAAAATAATCTAAACCTCTACCATTAGAAGCGCCAGTTAAATTTGTTTCTGGATCAATTCCTGAGTAATCAGTCCAAATAAATAGATTACGGCCAGTAATTGATAAATCGATTGATGATACTTTTAATGCTTTCTTTAATTGAGGCATACTTAAGCTATAACTCATTGTTAACTCTCTTAATCTTGTAGAAGTAGCATCTTCAATAAATTGTGAACCAGGTCCTGTAAAACCTGATCCTAAACCACCCCAATACCAAGTTTCATCTAAAGCAACTGGTCCTCCACCGAAGTCATGAACAGCTCCTCTGAAAGTTTCTCCTGCACCATATACATCACCATATACATTGGCAACTGGAGTAGTAGCAGTAGCTTCTGTTGCTGATTCCGCAGTACGTCCAAAGTATGATAAAGCACCCTTAGTACCATTCCACACTTGACCTCCTTGTTGATGATCAAATAATGCATATAGTCTAAAGCCTTTGTACTGAACTGTAACACCTAAACCTGCATTCCATTCTGGATTTGGGTTACCAATTACACTTTCTGTTGCAGATTGCATAGGAAATCCAGCGTCATCTAACACTAAAGAACCATCCTCATTTCTTTCAAAATCAGTACCCCAAAAAGAACCTACAGGATAACCTTCAACGGCTCTTGAAGAAGTTGAAGTAAATCCTTCTAAGAAGATCGACTCTGCACCTTGTAAATCAGTAACTTTATTATCAATTTTAGTCCAATTAAGATCTAAAGAAACTCTCCAATCTGAACTTCTAAAAATATCATATCCTAAATCTAACTCGATACCTTTATTTTCTAGAGTACCTGCATTACCGTATTGAGATGAGAAACCTGCTGAAGGAGCAACATCTAAATCAAATAATACATCTTGTGTTTCGTTTTGGAAATAAGTTACACCTAATCTCATTTTATCAGCTAAGAATCTAAAGTCAGCACCAACTTCCCATTCTGATTTAATCTCAGGTTTTAAGAAAGAATTACCTGCACTTGAAGATAATGAGAAACCTCCACCATAACCAGACATATCTAATTCGGGACCCCAAGATTCAGCTACGTTGCCAGCTACATATAAAGTTTTTGTTCTATAAACACCTGGTTGGACACCAACTTGTCCCCACGAAGTTCGTAATTTTGCAAAACTTAAAGCTCCTGATGCATTATTAACTAGTTGATAAGCCGCATCTGCAGAAGGGTAATAATAAACAGATTCCGCATTTTCACCATAAGTTGATGCTGCTTCACCTCTTAATGTACCATTTACAAAAAGCTTATTTTTATAAGCAAAGTTTGCAGAACCATACATTGCTGCAATTTTTGTAGTACTGTAATAGTTATAAGGAGCAGTATTTTCTGCAGTAGCATTTGTGAAATTTGGAGGTGCTGTTGCCAGTACAAAACCAGTCATTGAGGCACCTTGAGAAGAATAATCTCTTTGGTTATAGTTAAATCCAACTAAACCTGTAAAATGTAAATCAGATGTAATTTCTTTTTGAACTCTACCTATAAGGTCAGTATTAAATTGCATTTCTGTCAAAACATCTTCATCGTAATATCCTGCTGCATTTCCTGATGAGTACTGTGGAAAGTATGAACTTCTCTGCTCATTGTAATAATCAATACCTGTCCTTAAAGTAACATCAAACCAAGTAGCTGGTAATAATTGTGCTTCAACGGTACCTACAAAACGATTTACTTTAGAAGGGTTCTTTTGCTCATTAACAGTCCAAGATGGATTATTATAAGTAGGAGCACCTCCTTCAGGGTAGTTTGCTATTGCACTTCTATATGATCTATGACGATTAGCTATTGGAGCTGATCCATCTTGAGGATCATAAGTACCTTTGTAATCTCTATTATCAAAATCAGGAGATGTTCTTAATAAACCTAACATTAAACCTGCTAAGTTTGATCCTTTTTGAGTACGATCAGATGTAGTATGTGTATAATTTAAAGTGTTTGTTAATTTAAACTTATCACCAAAACGTTTCATTGTATTTAAGCGAGCAGTCGTTCTCTTATAGTTAGAGTTTTTAACAACACCATTTTGATCTAAATCTGAAATTGAAAACATGAATGAGCCATCTCTATCACCACCTGATAATGATAAGTTATTTTCCCAATAACTACCAGTTTGGAATACTTCATCCCAATTTGAATCTTCATAAGTTTCTCTACTATTCTTCTGAGTTATAGTATAATATTCTTTACCTGATTGAGAAGTAAATTTACCACCTGTTTTATCTACAGCATCAGCACCACCTGCTCTTTCAGAGATTTTATCACCCCATGAAAAACCTGTGTTTTCTCCGAATGCACCACCAAATCCCTGACCATAAGTTGATTGTAAATTAGGTTGCTTATTTACTTTATCCATTGAATAAGAAGTTCTAAATGATACATTTAATTTCTTACCTGCAGATGAACCTTTTTTTGTTGTGATAACAATTACACCATTCGCAGCTCTTGAACCCCAAAGTGCAGCAGCTGAAGCACCTTTAAGTACTTGCATTGACTCAATATCGTTAGGATTAATATCATTCATTCGAGATTGTTGAGTTACCCCATCTGTACCTTCTCCAATATTTGAATTATTGATTGGCATACCATCAACAATAATAAGTGGCTGTAAATTACCTGTTATAGTAGATTGCCCACGAATTTGAATACTTGAACCAGCTCCTGGATCACCAGAAGACCTTGTTATTCTTACACCCGATGCTTTACCAGCCATCCCGTTTATAAGATTAGCTTCACCTGATTCAACTAAACTTTCTGATGAAATTTTAGAAGGAGCAGAACCTAGTTTATCAATATCTTCCTCAAAACCTAATGCCGAAACAACAACTTCATCTAGTTGTTTAGCATCTTCATCTAAAGAAATTGATAAAGTAGTTTGAGATCCTACAGCTTTTTCAATTTCTTTAAAACCAACCAGCCTAAATACTAGTACTGTATTGTCATTTGGAACTAATAATTTGTACTGACCTTCAATATTAGATACAGTACCTTTTGATGTGCCTTTTACAATTATGGCAACGCCTGGTAATGATTCTCCATTAGAATCCTTGATAACACCAGAAATAGTTCTCTCTTGAGCTACAGATAGTAAAGTAGCACTCAAAAAGAGAGTTAGTAGCAATAATGCTTTTTTCATAGTAAAAAATTAATTGAATTGGAAATTAAAAAATTCAGTTATATCTATAAAAAATCATATGATAGATACAGACCGAAAGTACTTTTGTTATTTAAAGTTTAAATAGAATTTTGTTAATATTTTGAATCATTGATAATAGATAAAAAGAGATTGAATTTTTAAATCAATGATAAAGTTTTAATAGTTGAATTTGTGCTAATCTAAAGCATTAACTTTAATTATCTAAATAAATGTTATTTAAATTTTAACAAAAATCGCAGCAATAAAGGGTATAGTTATATGATAATCTTAAAATAATACTATAAATAGCGATCTATTCGTTATTCTAAAAAGAAATAGTAACATTCTGTGAATTTAAAAAAAATCATTAAAAAAATATATTTTATAAAAAATAAAGTATAAGAAACATTTTTATCAAGGCTTAAAAGTTACATTTCATGTACATATTAATAGTTAATATTATTCACGAAATAATAAAAAAGGCTACCTCATTTCTGAGATAGCCTTTCACTATAATTTCAATAAAAATTATACTATTTTTCAACTTTTAGTAACCCCAGTTATTTACAGGAATACTTGGGTTTGCTAACATTTCACGTTCTGGAATTGGGAACCACGTTTGTTGTCCACCGTTATTAACTCCACCGTCAACCGCTGGGTCTTCAGTAGCAATTTCAACTCCTTTACGGTCTGAAACAATAACTTTTTGGTTTGTTCTTCTTAAGTCCCACATTCTGTGTCCTTCAAAAGCAAACTCTTTTGCTGTTTCATTCCAAACATCTTGTAACGTTACAGTAGTTACGTCAGTATAATTTTGAATACGATTTCTTCTTAACTTATTAATTGCTTCAGCTGCTAATGCAGTTTCACCTTTAAGTAAATGAGCTTCAGCTTTTGCTAACAATACTTCTGCGTAACGTAAAAGCTTTGGAGAAGTAAGGCCAATTGTGTTATCATGACTATAATACTTCATAATCCAATGTAAAGTAGATCCGTCAGTATCTTCTGATTCATAAATAAGTGTTTTACCAACTTCTTCAGATGATTCAAAACGAGCATCATTAACAACACCACCTAAAAGTACTGTATCAGGATGAGCATGGAATAATAATGGAGATGCTAAATATGCACCATACATACCTGCTTCAGGTGCTCCATAAATATTACCATAGTTATTTGAACCACGTCCTTGATTTGAAGCAAACTTCAATTCAAAAATAGTTTCTACACCACCTTCACCTTGATAATAATCAAATAATTTATCAATTGGTGTTAAAACATATGTACCTGCTAATTCATTAGCAATAGTAATAATCTCATCTGCATTTGCAGTTGCTTTTGATGAGTTCAATTCTACTTCAAACAATAATACTCTTACTCTTAATGCTTTAACAGCATCTACTGTAGCATTAATTTTTGTTGTATTAGAGATATACTTTGCAGCATTATCTAAATCAGCATAAACTTGAGCAAAAATATCCGAACGATCATTTAACTCAGGTTTTTGTGCTACTGCTTCTTCCACAGTTGTTGGTGCAGTAACTACAAGTGGCACATTACCAAATGATTTTAATAAATCAGAATAAGCAAATGCTCTAATAAAGTGAGCTTGACCTATTGCATTTTTTACTTCAGAATCATCTAAATCAAGGCCTTCTGTTTGAAGAATTAAGTTTGCATTCGAGATCACTTCATAGATAGCATCAAAAGTATTTTTATCATCTTCTGTTCCTGTATCAGCTCCAACTGTTGTGAAGTTCTTTCTTAAGTTATAATGATCTTGAAAACGACCACCATCATTTGGCCCTGCAGAAACTAGATCTGTACCAATATCACCGTAAAGGTTGAAGTTACGGCCGTAATAACCTAATTCTTGCATTCTATTGTACAAACCTCCAATAAGATCTGAAGGTTGAACAGTTTCTATATTTTCAATGTCAACATTTTGTTGAGGCTCAACATCTAGTGTACACGAAGACATTGCTCCTACTAATGCTGCACCAACTAATATTTTATATAATTTCATCTTATTCTCTTAAACTAAAGTATCTAAAAAATTTCTTTTACAGTATTTTCTGATTAGAATGATACTGTTAAACCTCCTGTGAATACTTTTCCTTCTGGATATTCAAAGAAGTTGATACCAGTTGGGTCTACAGTTGTTGGAGTAAATCCTTTATAATCTGATAAGATCCAAAGGTTTTGTGCAGAAGCATAAACTCTAACGTTACTTAATTTTGCTTTTTTCACAACGTGGCTAGGTAAAGTATAACCTAAAGTTATATTTCTTAAAGCTAAATAACCTCCATCTTCTAAGAAACGTGAAGAGTGTTGTTGACCACCGGCCATACCCCATCCAGGATTATCTGAAATATCACCTTCTTTTTCCCATCTGTTTGCAGTATAAGCAGATTCCAACATATTATATGGATAGATTGCATCTGTATCCGTATATCTACGAGTTGAATTGTAAATTTTTCCTCCAACTGAATAAGTTAAGAAGAATGAGAAATCAAAACCTTTATACGCAAAGTTGTTTGTCATACCACCAACAGCTGTAGGATAAGGATTACCTTGCTCTGTACGCTGAGCTGCACCATAAGAAGTTGTTGCCCATTTTCCATCTTTCATGAAATAACCAGCTTTTCCTGTATGGTCTTCTCCATCATTTGCAAACCAAGATGGGTTACCTGTAGTAGGATCAGCTCCTGCCCACTCTCTTAAAAAGAAAGTTCTCATTGCAGAACCTACTCTTGCTACCTGTTGACCATTAATTTGAATATCTTGATCGTTATCTAAACGAGTTACTTCATTTTTGTTTAATGAAATATTGAAGTTCGTATTCCAAGTAAATTCACCTTTAATATTTTGCGTATTTAATTGGAATTCCCATCCAGAGTTTCTCATTGCACCAATGTTACGACGAGCAGATGCAAAACCTGTAGTACCTGATAATTGTTGATTTAATAGTAAATCATCAGAATCTTCAATGTAATAATCAACATTTAAAGTAATTCTATCAATGAAAGTTACATCAGCACCAACATTAAATTTCTTTCTTTTCTCCCATGTTAAATCTGGATTAGATAATTGTCTGAAGTAAGCAGCAGATGCATTATTGTAACTTGAATATGCATATAAACCTCTTGCTTCAAAGTTATCTATTTCAGCATTACCAGTAACACCATAAGATGATCTTAATTTAGCGTCAGTTAAAATAGTATTTCCATTTAAGAAATCTTCTCTTGAGATATACCAAGAAGCTGAAGCTGAGTAAAAGTCACCCCATTTATTATTTGCGGAGAATTTAGAAGAACCATCACGACGGTAAGATGCTGTAGCATAATATTTACCATCATAATTATATTGAGCTTGACCTAAGAATGACATGAATCTATATTCAGTTTCATAACCACCCATTGATACAGGTTTTGCTGCATTATTTAAGTTTTGTAAAGAAGAAGGCATTCCTTCACCATAAGCACTAATTCCTGTTACTTTATTTGACTGATATTCAAAACCGGCAATTGCACTAACATTATGAACACCATTAAATGTCTTATCAAAAGAAAGAATAGAAGTATTTGTTAATGTACTACTTACACCCCA
Organism: Flammeovirga pectinis; assembly: GCF_003970675.1. GTDB lineage: Bacteria > Bacteroidota > Bacteroidia > Cytophagales > Flammeovirgaceae > Flammeovirga > Flammeovirga pectinis. The sequence continues at coordinate 4,981,182 of NZ_CP034562.1, read as the reverse complement.
AGAATTTGATTTAGAACCACCTGTAGATCTACCATCATATGATAAAGATGAAGTATAATAACCATACTTTACATCTTCTACATTTACAGCATTTGTCTGACGGAAAGTTAACCAATCTGTAATACGGTAGTTTAATTTACCAATTAATTGACCTGTAGTAGATTTTGTTCTACGAGGGTTAAGGTCTACATCGTGTACAAAGTTTGCTGCAATTGGGTTATCATCTAACCAATCTCTAGGTGAACCATCTTCATTAAAAGGATTTACTGTAGGAGCACTCATATAAGTTCCTAAGAGTGGAGAAGAAAATAAGTTACCACTTGATGCATCTAATTGATCAATATATGAAGCATTACCAATAAATTGAATATCTAATTTATCGTTAAACTTATGATCAATATTGAAACGAGCTGAATAACGTTCGAATTCCGACCCAACAAGAATACCTTCTTGGTTGTAATAACCACCAGAAACCATAAATTTAGTTTTCTCATCACCACCTCTCATAGAGACTTCATAAGAACTCGTTTTGCCTTGACGGAAAGAGTGGTCACCCCAATCTGTATTTGAGTAACTATGGTTACCAGCATCATCTGTAGTTACACCATTTACATATTGAATATAATCTGCAGGGTCTCCTCCATAAGAATTTGCCAATGATCTAGATCTAGCGTCTACATATTGATCACCATTCATTCTTTGAGAATTTCCTTTATAAACTGATGAAACACCTTGTTTTGTACTCAATGTAATTTGAGTTTTCCCTTCAGCACCACCTTTTGTTGTTACTAAAATTACTCCGTTTGCTGCACGAGCACCATATAAAGCAGTTGCTGCTGCATCTTTTAGAATTTTGATATCCTTAATATCTTCTGGATTCAAATTCGCAAGAGGATCTCTTTCACCTTGTTGATTTGCATCAATGATATCTGAAGATGTTTGAATAACACCATCAATTACATATAAAGGATCTGATGAAGCGTTCACAGAACCAACACCACGAATTACGATATTTGATTTAGAACCAGGCTGTCCAGACGAAGCGTTAATATTAACACCTGCTGCTTTACCTTGTAAAGCGTTGGCAACGTTTGGAGTTACAATATCTGTTACATTTTCGATTTCAGGAGTGTTAGATGCCATATCTTTTTTGGCATATCCCATAACTGTAACCTCTTCTAATTGTTCAGCATCTTGCTCTAAATTTACATTAAAAGTAGTTCTTTGACCTACTTTTAATTCTTGAGTAGTATAACCTACAAAACTAAAAATTAAAGAAGCATTTTCGGATACAGATACTGCAAATTTACCATTTAGATCTGTAATAGTACCTAAAGTTGTTCCTTTTACAACAACAGTAACACCTGGTAAGGGTTGACCTGCTTCGGATACAACGCCAGAAACTGTACGTTCCTGAGCAAAAGCACTTACTATTAAAGCAAAAGTAAGTACGATCAGAGATAGAAGTCGTTTGTTCATAAAATAAATAAATTAAGCTAAAAAGCTAGGCTACCTTAAACAGAAGTAGATATTATTATAATAAGCTTAGGTAACCTATTGAATTGAATTGATAACAGGCCTTTTATCGACCTTTTTCTATTGCAATATTCTATTTTGTTATGTTAATATTATATTGTTTTAAGTTAATGATATTAAACAAAAACAACCCCACAACATAAAACACTAGACATCAGTATTATAGTGAATTATTTATTTTTAAGAGATTAAATAATAGTTGTTAAAAGTTTACTCTTGTACACATCGTTGTAAAAACAAAAAGCCGTTTACATCTAAAATGTAAACGGCTTTTGTATATGATGATTAAATTTATTTATTCATAACCATTAATTTGTTTCAAATTCGAATTAACATTCAATTCATTCTGAGGAATTGGAAAATAAAACTGTTGATCTCTAGCAGGAATGTTGGCTTTAGGAGCTCTTGCTGTACCATCAGAATTAATTAAATTCATATCCATATTATTTCTTCTGAGATCAAACATTCTATGTCCTTCAAAACATAATTCCAATCTTCTCTCTGCTAAAACATCATCTATCAGGCCTGTAGATACAGGTGCAGTACCTGTTGTGTATCTTTTAGATCTGATCATATCTGTTAACGTTATCGCATCTGCAGTATTTCCTAATAAAGCTTGTGCTTCTGCTGCATTTAAAACTGCTTCTGAATATCTCAGAACTTTTGGAGAGTGTAAACCAACTACTCCTTCAGATTCTGCAAATTTATTAATATAGAATAAACCATTTTCTAGATAAAAGACACCTTGGCGAACATCATCATTTGAGAATAGGGAATAAAAGTCTGGGCTACAAGTATAAGCTCCATAACCAGAGCGAATATATAATGCCCCTAAATCATCTGAACCTCTACTTTGTGCTCCCGCAATTATTACTTCAAATAAAGTTTCTGCCGATTCTTTATTATTAAAATACTTGATGTAATCACCTGCTTCCATCACACTTACTCCAGTTATCATGTTATATGAATCGATAACTTTTTGTAAATAAGTATTCTTATCAACATTAGTATCTTCTAATGCTCTTGTAAGAAAGACTCTCGTTTCAAGACCATAAACAGCATTTAAGGTAAATTTAAAAGATGATGTATTTGTTATCAACCCTTTAGCTTCAGTAAGATCTTTTTCAATCTGAGCATAAATTTCTGCAGCAGTATTATTTGTAGGTTTTGAAGCTACTACCTCATTCAAATCACTTGATGGTTCTGTAACTAAAGGTACATCACCGTAAAAACGAACTAAATCAAAATTTAAAAATGCTCGTAACGCTAAAGATTGTCCCTTTATATCATCAGTAATACCCGCAGTATGGATTAAGGTATTTGCATGGTTCAAAACTCTATAAATTTGTCCCATTTGATTACTAATATCATAAGTATCATCAACAGACTCAGAGGTTCTAGAGTTTTTAGTATTAAAATAGTTATCGTTAAAACGACCACCAGATGATCTTACTACAATATTATCTGTACCTACATCTCCAAATACATATGTATTTCTTCCATAGTATGATGTACGCCCCATTTCTCTATAGGCACCATTTAAAACATCTTGAGGCTCAGACATTTCACCAGTTCTTACTTTACCATTAACGTTGGGTTCAACATCAAGGAAATTACAACTACTCATTACTCCCAAGGCAATAAGTAGGATATATCTTATATATTTCATTATTATCATTGTTAGATGGTTAATTAAAATGAGCAGTTAACACCAAATGTATAAGTCTGGCCATCAGGATAATCAAAGAAGGCTACACCTGTATTATCAATAGTTGTAGGAGAATAACCTGAATAATTACTTACTGTAAATAGGTTTTGTAGAGATGTATATACTCTTAAATTCGATAAACCAATATTACCTATTACATCTTTTGGTAAAGTATATCCTAACGTTACGTTTCTTAATTGTAAATAACTACCATCTTCCATATACCTTGATGAGTTTACATTACCCCATCCATCATCACCAGCTTGATCAATTAAAGGTCTACTTGCTATATCTCCTTTTTTAGTCCAACGATCATCTTTAGCTATCTTCATTTGGCTGTAATAATTACCTCCATTTATTGCACTCTGATCTTGATCCATGTAACGTCTTCCTGAATTGAAGATATCATTACCAACACTAAATGTAAACATGAATGAAAAGTCAAATCCTTTGTATGACAAGTTATTTGTAAAACCACCAGAGAAGTCAGGATAAGGGTCTCCTACATCAACTTTTTCAGCTTTACTGTAATAAGAAGTTGCATAACGACCATCATGCTGTTTAAACACTTGGTTTTTATCTAACTCATCTTGGGTTGGTTCTCTATTTAAATACCATGATGGTTTTCCATTTTCAGGATTAGCTCCAGCCCATTCTTGTAAGAAGAATGCATTTAAAGGTTTTCCTTCTTCTATCACTTGTCTTGAATATTCTATTCTTTGGCCATTGTAAAGTTTTGTTACTTCATTCTGGTTAAATGACATATTTAAATTGGTAGTCCATAAGAATCCATTTTTATCTATGTTCGTAGAGTTTATTGTAAATTCAACTCCACGGTTTCTCATTTCACCAACATTTTGATAAACATTCGCAAAACCTGTCATACCAGCAGTAGGTACTTGCATTAATAGGTCTGATGTCTGTTCATTATAGAAGTCAACACTCAGTGATACTTTATCAATAAATGTAATATCAAAACCTATATTGGCTTTTAATTTCTGTTCCCAAGTTAAATCTGGGTTTTCAACTTGTTCAATAACTGCAGCAGATGATGTATTATAAAATGTATAACCATATAAACCCATTGCAGCATAGTTACCAATACCTGCATTACCCGTTGTTCCTATTGAACCTCTTATTTTTGCATTGGTAATTAAGTCTGAAGTACTTAAAAAGTCTTCGTTAGACATAATCCAACTACCACCAGCAGACCAGAAATTACCATATTGATTTTCTTTACCAAATCTAGAAGATCCATCTCGTCTATAAGAACCTGATACATAATACTTTCCTAAGTAATTATATTGCACCTGGCTTAAAAAAGAGAAGAATCTATATTGCGTTTGGTACCCATCATTTGAAAAACCAGAAGATGCAGAACCTAAATTATCTACAGTTAGTGGTACTCCTGCACCATACCCATATTGATTAGAAGCATCGTACTTTTGTAATTCGACACCACCGATAGCGTCTACTGTATGATCTCCAAATGAATTACTATACGTCAATAAATTTGTTGATGTAATCAATGAACTAAACGCAGATGTATTACTAACAGAACCATTTGCTGCATCTGGACCATTAAAGCCATCATAAGATATTGGAGCAGTATAATTATCATACCTTGTATTTTGAATACGAACAGAGTTGTTTGATTTGATTGCAAACCCCTTACCTATTTCATATTTCACGTTTCCTTGTAAACCTGCATTAAACGATTTGGTTCTTCTATAATTATAATTTATATCACTAAGAAAGTTTGCACCAATAGAGTAATAGTAATTATCATATCCAGATTCGTCTGCGGTTAAGAAAGGATTTAAGTAAGTATTACCATCAACAGATCTTTTTAAATCTCCGCTTTTAGCATAAGGAGAAATAATAGCAGGATACATGTAAGTAGTCATTAATGGAGAAGAGAAAAGTGCTCCATCTGACGCATCATTTTGAGTAATATATGAGATATCAGTTTTAATAGAATATGATAATCTATCGTTTACTTTATTATCCATATTAACTCTAGCTGAATATCTTTCAAAATCGGATCCTTTTAATATACCATCTTGATTATAATAGCCAAGACTTACATAATGCTTTGTTTTTTCATTACCTCCAGAGGCCGTCAACTGATAATTTTGGACTGTTCCTTTTCTAAATGCTTCATTAATCCAATCTGTATCAGTAGTAAAAGCATCACCATTAATATCTACATCACCATATTTTTGGAACTCAATAAAATCTTTTGCTCTCATTGGTTCATAGTTTCCTTGATATAATACAGCTTCACCTCCTGAAATATTTAAAGAAAATTGAGTTTTTCCTTCTGCTCCAGATTTAGTTGTTACAACTATAACTCCGTTAGATGCTCTTGCACCATATAAAGCTGTTGCTGCAGCATCTGTTAAGATTTTTACATCTTCAATATCTTCAGGGTTTAATAAAGACATTGGATCTCTTTCAGATTGTTGATTTGCTCCAATTATATCAGTGTTATCTATAATCATTCCGTCAATAACATACAATGGTTCTTGACTTGAAGAGATTGAACCAACACCACGAATTCGAATAGTTGGTTTAGCACCTGGCTGTCCAGACGGAGCAGTCATACTTACACCTGCAGCTTTACCTTGTAATGAATTGGCTACGTTTGGAGTTACGATGTCAGTCACTTTTTCGACACTTGTAACATTAGAAGATTGATCTTGTTTTGTATATCCCATCACAGTTACTTCTTCTAACTGTTCGGCATCTTGCTCCATAGAAACATTGATAGTTGACTGGTTTCCTACAGCTATTTCCTGTGCTGAATATCCAATAAAACTAAATTGTAAAACTGCATCAGACGAGGTACTAAGAGAATAATTACCATCTAAATCTGTAATTGTTCCTTGCGTTGTACCTTTCACTATTACAGTTACCCCAGGTAGTGGGGCGCCAGCATCTGTTACAGTACCTGTAACATTTTGCTCCTGTCCATATGCACTTGCTATACTCATTGCAAGAGCAAATAGTAGTAGTATTTTCTTTTTCATGTAATTGAGCTAATTTTTGGGTTTAAGAAATCCCTAATGCAGTAAAATTGACAATACACTATTTGCTGTTTATTCTACTCAACAAGTAAAACAGACATATATATAGTATATCCTTAAAAATAGTTTTTGGTTAAAATGAAATAGTGTAAACAGCTATAATTTTAAATTGTAATGCAGTTTTACTTCAATAGATTTAGGGTTATTTCTGGGGTTTTTCGTACAATACCTTTTTAAGGTTTGTTTTTTTAAGTGGAGTTAAATAAAAAGATCATTTTTGGTTTATTTAATTTTGAATAAATAGCAGTTAAAAAAGGTTTTAATTTTCTAAATGAATACTGTTTTATAAGCGAACTTACAACATAGTGTACATTACTAAATTTAGTTAATTAGTCGATAATTACATCTTATACTATTCAATTACCTTATATAGTTCTACTTCTAATAAAAAAATTACAATAAACAATAAAATAAACACGCTAAACAAAGTAAGTAATTACAAATCAATAAAATACATAATTAAACTATAGTTTAATTAAGAACGTCATCAATAATAACATCCTTAAAATCAAAAGCATTTTTTTGTAGATTCTCTGAATTTACCTTTGCACTTGACAATACTAAAAATGCACTTTCACCTAATAAAAGTTTTAAAGCTATTGAAGGTACATTTGGTAAAAATATTGGTCTACATAATTTTGTGCCAATTGCTTTTGTTAGTTGTTCATTTGTAACTGGATTGGGAGATACAGCATTGTAAACACCTTCCATTTCTGTATTCTCAATGGCTGCAATAAATAAATTAGATAAATCTTCTAGGCTAATCCAAGATATCCATTGTTTACCTGTACCAATAGGAGATCCAATTCCGAGTTTAATAGGTAACATCATTTTTGGTAATGCCCCCCCTTTTTCAGTTAAAACAACACCGATTCTTAATTTTACTATTCTAGATACAGAACATATATCTTCTGCTTTCTCCCATTCCTTTACAACATTTGCTAAAAAGTCATTTCCAAAAGAAGAAGACTCATCCAATTCTTCTTCACCTCTATCACCATAAATACCTATTGCAGATGCACAAACTACTACCTTAGGCGGTTTTTCTAAAGCATTTATTTCTTGCATTAATAATGTTGATGATTGAACTCTGCTATCTAAAATTTCTTTTTTTGCAGCTTCCGTCCATCTACCCTCCCCTACACTTTTTCCTGCTAAATGAATTACTGCATCAATTCCATCAAATGCTTTTGGATCGATATGATTTTTTTTAATATCCCATTTATACCTTTTTATTTCTGCATTTAGATCTTCTCTACGTGATAGCCAACGTACTTCATGTCCTTTATCAATTAATTTATTTGATATTTCTTGACCCACTAAACCAGAACCTCCTGTTATTAAGATTTTCATAAATATTACTTTTGATGTGACTAAATAAAGATACCTCTAAAATGATAACTAATTCTTATTCGTCTTGTTTATCAAGACCATAATAATTCTAATTTCTTTTTGTTTCCAATTATTACTCTTTAAGTTAGCGACCAACTTTCCAGTTCAATCAAAATTTCTAAAATGAATAAACATAATTTTATCTACGGAATAATAGTTTTATTATTCGGTATTGGTAATACACTGTTAGCCCAAGAAAACTTTACAATAAATGGTGTAAGGGATGACAGAAGTAACTATTACGCTTTCACGAACGCCTCAGTTCACATATCACCAACTCAAACTTTACAAAATGCCACTTTAGTTATTAAAGAAGGCAAAATTGTATCTGTTTTAGAAGGTAATTCAGTACCAAAAGGTGCGGCAGAAATTAATGTCAAGGGTAAACATATTTATGCCTCATTTATTGATGCAAATACCCATTATGGAATGCCCAAAGTTGAAAAAGGTAATTTTTGGTCTTGGAGTGAACCCGAAAAAATTGGTCCTCAAAATCCTAAGGCATATAATGCTAACGATGCTATAAAGGCAAATACAAATGCAGCCGAACTTTTTAAAAGTGAAGGTAAAGTAGCTAAAGAAATGCGATCTATTGGTTTTGGTAGTGCATTAACCTATCTGCCTGATGGTATTGCAAGAGGTACGTCCGCCTTAGTTACTTTTGGCGATGGTAAAGCAAACGAATTGATGCTTTCAGAAAAAGTTGGTGCTCATTTAGCTTTTGACAAAGGGTCTTCTAAACAAATGTACCCAGTTTCTACTATGGGTTATGTTGCCCTACTTCGTCAGACTTATTATGACGCAGAATGGTATAAGACTACTGGTCATGAAAAATTTACAGATGTTACATTAGAGGCTTTCAATCGTTCTCAAAATTTTCCTCAATTTTTTGCTACTAAAGATCTATTTGACCTTGAAAGAGCAGCTAAGGTTGCTAAGGAATTTCAAAAACAATATATCTACGTTGGTAATGGAGATGAATACCAAGACATTGCAACTTTAAAATTGATCAACCCTACATTAATTCTTCCTGTAGATTTTCCACAAGCGTTAAATGTAAATGATCCAATTGATGCAATGAACGCCACTTTTTCTGAAATGAAGCATTGGGAATTAGCTCCCTCTAACTTATCGCTTTTGGCTAAAGAAAACATTCGTTTTTCAATCACAGCATTTGATTTATCAAGCAAGGCTAATTTCCTTAAAAATATTCGCTTAGCTGTAAAAAGAGGACTTTCAGAAGAGCAAGTATTGGCTGCTTTAACTACAATCCCTGCCTCTTATACAAATTCTTCTGATCGTTTAGGTACAATTGAAAAAGGTAAAATAGCCAACTTTATTATTGCATCAGCACCATTATTTACAGAAGAAGGTGATGTACTAGAAAACTGGGTTCGTGGTAAACGCTATGTCGCTAAAGCATGGAATACAAATGATTTTAGAGGACAATACACCTTAACAGTTGCAGACAGTACGTATACTTTAAAAGTTACAGGTAAAGATAATACATCTGCAAAATGGAATGTTACAGTAAACGACTCTTTAAAACTAGATACTAAAGCAGCTATTGCCGATGGTATACTTTCTTTATCATTTAAATCAGATACAACAACAAAAGCTACATCAATCCGACTTTCTGGTTGGGCAAATAACGAAGGTAATTTTTCTGGTGAAGGAAAAAATGCAGATGGAAGTTGGTTAAAATGGACGGCTATTAAATCCGCATCAAATACAGAAGAAAAGAAAAAAGAAGAGGTAGAAGCTAACCCAGAATTAGGTGATATCATTTTCCCTTTTAGTGCTTATGGCAGTAAAGAAATTGCACAACAAGAAACTATTCTGATTAAAAATGCAACTATTTGGACCAATGAAGAGCAAGGTATTATTAAGAATACAGACGTACTTATAAAAGATGGTAAGATTGCTAAAATAGGAAATAGTCTTAAAGCTAATAAAAGTACTAAAGTAATTGATGGTACAGGCAAACACCTTACAAATGGTATAATAGATGAACATTCACACATTGCATTATTTAGTGTAAACGATGTTGCTGTAATGTCGTCTATGGTAAGAATGGAAGATGTACTTAACCCTAACGATGTAGATATATACCGTCAATTAGCAGGTGGTGTAACATCTGCTCAATTATTACATGGTTCTGCCAATCCTGTTGGTGGGCAATCTGCTGTTATTAAATTTAGATGGGGTAAAACTAATCCAAACGATTTAATTTTTAAAGAAGCAAAACCATTTATAAAGTTCGCCTTAGGTGAAAATGTAAAACGTTCTAGCTGGCCAATGTCAGATCGTTTTCCACAAACAAGAATGGGTGTAGAAGCCGTTTATATAGATGGTTTTACTAGGGCAAAAGTTTATGATGATGCTCAAAAAACGTATGCTGGTAAAGGACCTAAGCCGCGTAAAGATTTACAATTAGAGGCATTGGCACAAATTCTAAATGATGAACGTTTTATCTCGTGTCACTCTTATGTACAATCAGAAATTAATATGTTGATGAAGGTGGCAGATAGTTTTGATTTTAGAGTAAATACATTCACGCATATTTTAGAAGGTTATAAAGTAGCTGATAAAATGAAAGAACATGGTGCAGGGGCATCAACTTTCTCCGATTGGTGGGCGTATAAATTTGAAGTTTATGAGGCTATTCCTCAAAATGCTGCTTTAATGGCGTCTCAAGGTATTACTGTTGCTATTAATTCTGATGATTCTGAAATGGGTCGTCGTTTAAATCAAGAGGCTGCAAAAAGTGTTAAGTATGCAGATATGAGCGAGGAAGAAGCTTGGAAAATGGTTACCCTAAACCCTGCAAAGTTATTACATGTAGATCATAAAGTGGGTTCAATAAAGATCGGAAAAGATGCAGACCTTGTTTTATGGTCAGACAATCCTCTTTCAATCTATGCAAAACCTACTCATACTTTAGTTGATGGTACCATCTATTTCTCTTTAGAAAAAGATAAGCAACTTAAAAAGGACATGCAAAAAGAAAGAGCAAGGTTAGTGGCTAAAATGCAAGCAGCAGAAAAAGCAGGTGACAAAGTGAAAGATGTAGCTCCTAAAATTGAGCAACATATGCATTGCGATTATTTACACCTTGACTAACCCTTTAAAGAAGATATAAAATGAAAAATATAAAATTAATTATTGCACTGATTGGGGTTCTTGGCTTATCCATAAAAGTTATGGCTCAAGTTCCTTCTCCTGCTAAAAGTCAAACAAAAGGTATAATTCTGAAAGGAGCTTTACTTCACGATGGTAAAGGCAAAGTGATTAAAGATGGAGTAATCGCTTTTAAAGATGGCGTAATTACCTATGTTGGGACAGACTTTTCTGATGCATCTTATGAAGTAATTGATACTGATGGACAAGAAATATATCCTGGTTTAATTTTACCTACTTCGGAACTCGGTCTTGTTGAAATTGAAGCAGTAAGTGCATCAAACGACAACTATGAAACAGGAAGAATAAACCCAGAAGTACGTTCTGTAATTGCTTTCAATACAGATTCTCATGTTATTCCTACTGTTAGAAGTAACGGTATTCTAGTAGAACAAGTAATGCCAAAAGGAGGGATATTCTCTGGTAGATCTTCTATTGTACAACTAGATGCTTGGAACTGGGAAGATGCTATTGTACAAGAAAATGATGGACAACACTTGCATTGGCCTAATAAATATTATGCACCAGGTTGGACTAGCCCTGAAAAAGGATTGCAAATATCTAAAACATATCAAAAATATGTAAAGGTAATCGAGCATACTTTAATGGATGCAGAAGCATACAGTAAGGCAACTGATATCAAACTTCCAGACTTCCCTATGGAGGCAATGAAAGAATTATTTTCTGGTAAAGAGAAACTATTTATTCATGTAGATGAGGCAAAAAGCATTGTATCTGCAGTAAAAATGGCTCAAAAATACAACATCCAAAATATAGTCGTTGTTGGTGGTGCAGACGCTTGGTTAATCACAGATTTCTTAAAGGAGAATAACATTCCTGTTTTACTTACAGACGTACATTCATTACCAGAAAGAGAACAAGAAGCCTACGACTTACCTTATAAAAGAGCAGCATTATTACAAGAGGCTGGTATCTTAGTAGGGTTAACACATTCTAGTGCTTCAAATTCTAGAAACCTACCTTTTTATGCGGGAACTGCTGCTGCTTTTGGTGTAGAAAAAGAAGAAGCTTTAAAAATGATTACATCTAATACTGCTAAAATTTTAGGAATTGAAGAGAAATACGGAAGTTTAGAAGTAGGTAAATCTGCTACACTTGTTATAAGTAAAGGTGATTTACTTGATATGCGTACAAGTAAAGTAACTATTGCTTTTATAGATGGTAGAGCAATTGATTTAAACAATAAACACTCTATGTTGTATCAAAAATTTAAAGATAAATACGAGAATTAATATTCTTTGACAAAAGGCCGAACGATTAGTGTTACCTACGTTCGGCCTTTTTCATTTTAAGAATTAACTTTGTAACATGTCATCAACCACATTATTTAACCCTGCCAAAAATAAAAAATCTAAGCACCCTATTATCCTAGTACACGGGGCTTTGTTTAATGCAGAAGCTTGGAAAGGTAATTTCTATGAGTATTTCTCAGAAATTGGATACGATACTTATGCTATAAGTTTAAGCGGACATGGAGAAAATGGAAATAAAGTTTTACTTAATCTCTATGGCTTAGAAATTTACACTAATGATGTAATTAACCTTATTACCTCCTTAGAAGAAAAACCTATTGTAATTGGGCATTCTATGGGTGGTATTGTTACGCAACTTGTAGCACAAAGAGTTTCTTTACAAGCTGCAGTTTTGTTGGCAGCAGTTCCTCCTTATGGAATATTAAACTCTATGACATCCTCATTTTTTTCTAACCCAATTAGTTGGGGGAAATTTGCTGCATCTACGTTATTCCCTTTTTGGAAATTTATTAATACAGAAGCACCTGAAGGTATTTATACTACCCCTCCTAGTAGAGAAGTTCAGATGCATGTGGGTAGAAATATTCAAAGAGAATCCATTCGTGCAATGTTAGAAATGTGCTTAAAAGACTTTGCTATTAAACCAGAGAAAGTCAACTTCCCAATGTATCATATTGGTTTTAGAGATGATAAAATTATCTTCCCAGAAGATGTAGAAAAAACAGCTGCCTTATATAATCACGAGTCTAAAATTTTCGAGAATATGGCACATGCCTTTATGTTTGAGCCTACTTGGGAAAATGTAGCAAAACATGTTGAAGAGTGGCTAAACAACCAATAAACTATAGTATTGAATTATAATGTTTTACAAGTTCAATAAGACCTTCTTTTTGTCTAAAACTTATATTGTTTTTATTGATATAAGATGACATTTCTGCCTCTTTACCAACAAATACTCTTAAAAGATGTTTCTTTCTTGTATCCACTAATTGTAAGTGATTATTATCAATTAAGAAATATAATTTTTCTTTTAAAGCATAATCATAAATCACTTCATTTTTATGTGGATTGGAATGTATTCCTCTTGCTTCATTGTTTAAACGGTCTTCATCAAAAGTTGTGTTAGGGCGTATAGCTGTTTTTAAAAGATAAGGGTAAGCAAGTAAACTTAAATCTCCTTTTAATATTTCTTGATAAATGCCCAAAGCCGGAACTCCTTCTCTTAAATAGATATCAGCATTAATAAAATCAAAATCAGTTTTATCTATTTCAACACCAGCATCATCATAATTAGAAACCACCATTTTGAAATTATTTATTGTATGAACTTCAAAAGTAATAGTTGTGGTATCTAGTATTTCCATTCCTCCATATAGAGAAGAAGATTCTACTCGCTGAATTTCTACTTGATCGTGCTGTAAATCATATAACACAGGCACATCCGTAAATTTTTCTCCAGTTTTTAATGTTACATCTCCTTGTGTCCAATCTGGAAAATAAAAAACAGTACTATCTCTTTCATATTGTTCTTGTTCTTCTAAATCTGATTGAATTTTACCCATCATAGATTTATCTTTCTTTTGCTTCTTTTTATTTTTCTCTTGAGCAAAAGATAGTAGAGAGGGAACTAGAAATATGAATAGTAATAATAGACGAAGCATAATCATTAAAAAGAATAGTTTAGTGACCTTCTAAGGTAGAAGAGTGATAACATTAGTAATATAGTAAGTTATTAGGTTTGATAAAATAAAAAAAAGGTTGACTTACTAGAAGCCAACCTTTTTAAAAACACGATTTATCTTTTCGATCTTAAAATCAATTAGTATGATTTTGAGATTTCGATGAAGTCTCTTGAAGCTAAAGAAGCACCACCAATTAAACCACCGTCAACATCTGGTTGAGCGAATAATTCTTGTGCGTTACTTGGTTTAGCAGAACCACCATAAAGGATAGGAGTTGCATCTGCAACTTCTTGACCATATTTAGCAGCAACCATATCACGAATATCTTTGTGCATTTCTTGCGCTTGTGCTGAAGAAGCTGTTTTACCAGTACCGATAGCCCAAACTGGCTCGTATGCTAAAACTACTTTACCAAAGTCTTCTGCAGAAAGGTGGAAAATACCTTCTGATAATTGTTTTTCAACAACTGCTTTTTGAGTACCAGCCTCACGCTCTTCTAATACTTCTCCAAAACAGAAGATTGGAAGCATGTTATTTGCTAAAACTGCATCAGTCTTTTTAGCTAACATTTCGTTAGACTCACCAAAATACTCACGACGCTCAGAGTGACCTAAGATTACATAATCGATACCGTAAGAAGCTAATTGAGGAGCAGAAATCTCTCCTGTAAAAGCACCACTAGGTTCTGTGTAACAGTTTTGTGCACCAACAAATACGTTTGCTGAGTTTCCGATTAATGACTTCACTTTGCTCAAGTGAACAAATGGAGTACACATAATAACTTTTACATCAGAAGGAGTTTCATCCTTTGCCATGTTTACTACTTCAGATGCTAATGATTCTGCTTCTTCTTTAAGAAGGTTCATTTTCCAGTTACCTGCTACAATTTTTTGTCTCATGATATTATAATTCTTTATTGAATGTAATTTTTAATAATCAGCTGCGAATATACATACGTATTTCTTGATTCAAAATGAGATTCGTCATACTGAAATTGAATATTTAGACATTTACGATAAAAATAGATTTTATTTTTTCCATAATATGGAAAATCAATTCCAATATGAAACATATATAAAATTGGCACACAATAAAAAATCAAACAAAACACTTATTATCAATTAGTTAACCAATATTAATTAACTGTTGGCATAATTAATGAATATTAGTTATTGGGTAAAGAATCATAGGTTAGTCACCTATTGTATGGCATGATACACCAGTAACATTAACCAGCTGTGGAAAGACACTTGAAAAATTTCAAGTGTTTTTTTTTATACAATGGTTTTTTAAAAATTTAAAGACCTTTTTGTTTTAAGATATTTTAGTATTAGCTTTACAAATGTAAAATAATAAAGATTTTACAGACGATCCTTTAAATTATATAATCTCAACTTTATCTATTCTAGCATCTAGGCTACATAAAGAATAACTCTATACTGTTAATCTAACACTGTCTATATTTTTATATCTTTCAATAGAAACAAAAACACATTAAATTTTTTAAGGTAAAACTTCTCCTTATAATCATATAAGGTATTTTTTTGATGTCTCCTTTTTACTTGAAAACAAAAAAGAGATTCCTCATCAAGAAATCTCTTTACCTATTATTACTCAATTTATTAACTCTCTACACCTAACTTTTTATCAATCTCATAAAATACTAAACGGTATTTCGAGAAGGTCAGAGTGTCAAATTTTATTTCTAGAATGTCAAGATTTATCTTTAAACAAAAAAACAGCTTTACGTTATCCGCAAAGCTGTCTTCTTATGTATTTTTAAACTTTCAATTTAGAAATCGAAGGCTAAACCAATATTAAAGCCCCAATAAGCTACACTGTCATAACCTTGAGCTGCTGTTTGATAGTTATACTTTACGTTACCAAGTAATGATACTCCTGCATCTCCCAGAGGTACAATTACACCTACTTCTGGTGCTACTGCAAAACCCCAATACTGATCTGAAACAGCTACACCACCAACTTGACTAGTAAAATATGTTCCTGCTGCACCAATTCCAACACCTGCATAAGGTCTAATACCACCTAGGTTACCTAAATAATAATGAGCGGTTGCTAATGTTGATAAAGAAGTCGAATTCTCATATGTTTCACCTGAAATAGCTGAATTTTCTGAAGAAAAAGTCTTATTCCCGAAATTCTGATTGAAATAATTAAAACCAATACTTGCACCAATAGATAAATTATCATTTAAGAAATGTCTGTACTCTAAGTTACCACCTCTAAAAGAAGCATCTGTAATAGTACTACTATTAGATGGTAGTGCCATGTTATAAGAAATTCCAATAAGATCTTGTGCTGATGCTGTTGATAATCCTGAAACAATTAATAAAGCTGCAAGGAATAATTTTTTAATGTTTTTCATAATAATAAATGTTTTTAATGTTTTAAAGTTGGCTATAAATTAGTTTGCTAAGATGTATGGAGATTGGATAAACATTTGATCAATACCACTTTTTATACGGTTTTGATTATCTACTAAGTTTGTTTCAGTACCATTTAAAATGCCTTGCCAAATTACTGGAACCTGATTTTCGCCATCTGTCACAACTGTTTCTCTATTGTCTACCATCTCTAAAATCACAGTACCTTGATCGTAAGAATAATAAGATGTCATTGGATAACCACCGTAGTAAGGATAACCACCCATTGGATACATATCATTCCAACCCCAGTAGCCACCCCAATAGCCGCCCCAGTAACCACCCCAGTCACCGTAAGTTGGCCATGCTGTGATAGAACCAACAACTGTATTATCAAAAGAATAAGGAAGAACTACTAAGTCAGGTTTGTCTGTCTCATTTTCTTGAATGAAAGTGTAACCTGCCGCTTTCATTTCTGAAATTGTCTCATTAATTATTATTTCATCTGTAGATGTTAATTGATAATCTTCTGAAGATTCTTCTCCAATATGTACTACATAATTTGGAACGCTAAATGTTTTTGCTGTAGAGTAGCTATCGTCATAATCAGCATTTTTATTTGTGATTACTGTATCATAATCAGAAACTTGATCTGGATATTCATCATTTGTATTACAAGAAGTAATTGAGAATAATGATGCTAAAGCTAAAACGATGTAATTAATTTTTTTCATTTTTTGTTTTTATTAAGTGATAGGTAGATTAACGGGGATCATCCTATGTTAAATTTCACTAAATGACTAAAAAACATCAGAAAATAACTTTTGTATAAAAAATAAGGAGATGTGAAAAATCACATCTCCTTATAGTATAATTTAATATAAAAATTTACCTACTTATATTCAAATTGTCCTTAAACTCTCTTGGTGTGTAACCAAATTGCTTCTTAAAAGCTGCTGAGAAATGACTTGCACTAGAAAACCCTAAATCCATGGCTATCATAGACATTGTCTTTTCACCTCCTCTTAATAAGGTTCTAGCTTCGTCTAATCGAACATTTTGATGAAACTGATGTATTGTTATTCCAAAAACCTGTTTATATAAAGCTCTTAGTCTACTTGCACTTAATCCGCATTCCCTTGCTAGATCATCAATATGTATTTGCTTGTTTAATTCTTTTTTTAGAATTGTACGAGCCATAAAAACAGCTTTCGTATTTATAGGGTATTTATTCGATTCTAATAATTCTTCTCGTTCATGAATTTTAGAAAAGAACACAGCCAATAAATGGAGTGCACACGCATGTACTAATTCATTTAGAAAGACTTCATCTTCTTTAAAAGTATAGATACGCCAAAACATACCATGCATTATTGGATCAAACTCTTCGAAGATGTAATAAGACTTTTCATCGCTAAAAATCTTTTCTACATTCGGAGACTTTTTGATTAACTCCTTAAAATGCGAGTCTTTTATTCTAATTGATATAAAATGAATATCTCTATTCGGGTTAAAATCCCATGTCATTGAGTCTTTACTATTTGTAGCAAAAACCCCTTGTGTAAGTATTGGGAAATTCTCTACAGTTACTTCATCAAGTTCATTATCTTGATCCTGCTCAATACCAAGAGTTTTATTACCATCTGGATCTCCAAAGAATATTGGTCTAAATTCCGCTATTTCGCTTAATTTTTTTCCTGATGTAGTGATCTTTTGTTTTAGGTGAAATTTAAAACAAAATACTTCTATATATTCATTACACTGAAAACCCTTAATAGTTCCTTTTCCTAGAGCATTATCAAACTTTATAGTATTGTCTGTTAATTTTCCTTCAAATATTTTTGCCCAAGATTCTAAGGCTGACTGAAAAGGTGATACTTCCATAGTATATCTATATTCTTTGTAATTGCTTAATTCTAAAACTTTAATTGATAATAATAGCAAGAGTATACTTTAAACTACTAATCAAAGAGTTATACGCCGCTACATATCAATTATTTCTATAATGTTTAACACTATGAAGATAAAAAGAAACCACCACTAATACATTGATTAATGGTGGTTTCTTTCTATTGTTATAAAGTTTCTTATCTCAACTTATTGATTAACTCTGCATATTTTTCAATGGCAAAGTTATTATCCGAGAATAAGTTTTGCATTCTTAGTATTGTAAGCCCCGAATAACTTGTATTTGCACGAGTTAATGCTTTCTCTATTTGCTCCCATCCTGAGTCTGAGTACAACTCATGGTAAAGGGCATTTTCTCCCATTACCTGAATGTCTAATTTCTTAGCAGCATTAGAGAACCACATTACAAGGTCTTCAGCTCTAGAGTATCCTTCCCAATCCTTGTTCATTTTTTCTAAACAAGTAAAGTGAAGTACCACTTTATCTTTAAAGTCTTTATCTATAATTTTCTTTAACATCTCCGTATATTCATCACGATCAGATGCATTAATATTCGGATAAGGAGCTATTAAACCTGCAGTAATTTCTGCTACACGGGGTTGATTAGGATCACTAATTAACCAGTGAATACCAGGCATTTTAAAACCTACAGGTACATTTTCAAACTCATCGTTAAAGATTTCTGTTGCTCTTCTAATTACTTTATTTCCATGCTTAGCAAGGCTTTCGTTGTACCAATTAAAGAAATCTAGCCCGTAACGTGATGTAGAATAATTATTATTTTTAAATAACTCATCTGCATCAGGCATTGGAATTTCTTCTGCTGACTCGTACGCTGTATGCCAAACCTCATTTATGTAATCTAAACTACCGTAGATATTTACAATATGACGCTGAAAATCTTCTACTGCTAGTCTACTATAGCATTGTAATGTACCACGGTTAGGATAATCTCCCCAATCATGAGAGTTATAAGAAGGATATCTTAACTCACCAGCAGGTCCTAAACTCACATTAATTTCATCAGTCATCCAAGCATACTTTTTATAGCGTTGCTTAAATGCTTCCATAAAACGTTCGTAGTAAGGAATTACATAAGTATCTGCCCATAAAGACACATATTCGACACTTACATCACCTGTTTCTGAAACATATTGTAAATCTTCTATCGATTTAAGGTTCGAATTTTCTTCAACAATTTTACCCCAAATCCAAAGTGGAATCATTTGTGTAAAATCATCGTTTACGTTACCTCCTGCTTGGTGGAATGATAATATTGGCACCCAATTTAATCCTTTAGATTCAATTAGTTTTACCATGTTATCATAGTATACCCAATCAAATTCATTAGACTGACGACCTTCTACTAATCCCCACCAAATATCTATAGAAACTGCACTTACTCCAATTTCTCTCATTGTATCTAACTGTCTCGAAACAGTTATCCAATCCTGATCTTGAAGTAATCTTTTTGCATTGTGTGTTTTTACATGAAGTGGTCCCATCACACGGAAAGATTTTTGTTTTCTTTCAATATGATCATCCTTAAACTTCACTTTTCTGATTAGCTCTCCTAAACGAGCGCTACCAGTACCTGTAGTATCAAATAACGCCTTCATGTTATTTACAATCAAACCATGTAAGCTATGATTTCTAAATAACCATTCTTCAGACGTATCCCATATTACGTGAGAGTTTATTCCTTCTGTTGATGAATTTTCTAAGATGAAACTAATATTATCAGCATCACCAAACTCCAACAGATGTTTTAATTTTAATGCGTATTCTGAATCAGATTTATACTCTGTTCTACTTTTTGTAGGGATAATAAAACGTAAACGACCTCTATCTATACCTACTGATAAATCATCTAGAGAAGTAGTGTATGCTTTCTTAACATCAACTTTTTTACTCAATGATAATATCCCTCCTCCTACTTCTGTAAGGTGAGGTGTATTTTTTAAGTTCTTCTCTGCATAAGCAGAAGATAAACGTATACATAATCTTGACCCTTCAAAGCCACCATCAGAAAATACATTCTGAAGAATATGTAATAACTTATTTCCATGGTTTGTTAAAGAGTGGTTATACCATTCTGTAACATCATTTCCATACAATGTATCGTAATACATACGCCCTTGGAGTACATCATTCTCTTTAAAATAAACAAATAAGCTTTCCTTATCTATTATTTCTACTCCCCACTTTTTTCCTGCAGAGATATAATCTCCATATTTTTCTCGAACATAATTGTCAAAATCCTCCATTGCTGTAGGAGAATAACATTGCATGTTTCTTCTAGGGAAAGCACATTCATTAATGGGGTAGCTTAATTCTCCTTGCGGAGTTGTAGAAATAAGCATCCTAATAAATCGTCCTGATATATCTGAAAAATTATGTTTGAAAGATCTAACTAATTCTTCGTAGTAAGGAAGTACATAATGGTCTGCCCATAAAGAAACAGATTCTTGCGCACTACCTCCACCTTTATTTACATATTTAAGCTGACTTAAGTACTTAATTTCCTCGTTGTCTTCCATGAGTTTTCCCCATAGCCAATCTGGTAAAGTACATAAGTAATTCTCTTCGTAATTATTGATCATCTGAAAATTAAACTCGACCACAATTTTTATATCGTGTTCTACGAGTTTATTAATCATACTTCTGTAGTATATCCAATTATACTGTATATGATGAGCTGTATTGTCAGAAGCTTTACCTTCTCCTTCTACAAGTTTCCATAAAATTGGTACTAATACAGTATTTATTCCTATTTTTTTACCTCGAATAATCCACTTCTCTAACTCTGTCCAATCTGGATCATTCGTAGAAAAACAAGTGTCTGGCTCTAAGATAGAATATGGTAAACGGACTTCAAAAGTCTTCATTTTATTATGATATAATTTGTTAGTAATACCTTGATAAAGGGTTTGTTAAGAGAAGTTACAAATATTATTCTGAATTCTCTATCCTCTCCATCAAGTTTAAAAACGCACATTATGAGATGCTTTGTTGTGCAACAAATATAGTGAAGATTTTTTCAAATCAAGAGACCACTGATTTATTACAAAAAAACCACCTCTTTTATATATCTAAATACTAACAATATCACTTCAATAGAAGTCTATAATTTATTTATAAAAATCATACTCTTATAAGAATCAATACATTTACTAATGAAAATGTAAACAATTGAACATGAAAGTTAAACACCCTAAATACTTCTAGCGTAGTCGTGATTTCAATTGTTTTAAAAGTAAGAAAAAACGATTTAATAATATGAAAAACCTACTTCTCAGTATTTATATCACAATTATAGCATTTAACTTTACCTTGGCTGATAATAGAAAGTACATTCACGTTAAAAGTAAATTTAGCAATGTAGAGAATATTATTACTAAAGGAGATTTAAAAGTTGATATTACTACGATTACAAAGGGATATCAAAAGTCTTCCACATTAAACGTTGGAGGGGCTGAAGTTCTTCTTTTTACAAAAGGTGATAAAACCCTTCTTGTTACTCAACAATTTAATAAATACGGTTGGGTAATTATAAATTCTGATTCAAAGCAATTAGGAATGATCATTAGAGAATTAATCTTAAATATTTACAATTCACATTAATGAATACACAACCAAAAATTTCTTAGAGGAATAAATCTGAAACGGTTTATTCCTCTTTTTGTATAAAACTGATGCAAAATCTTTATTATTTTCTTAAAAGAACCTTATTATCAGCATATACATAAGATACATTATTATATAGATTGGATATTTATCTTATTTTTGCACCGTTAAAAAATAAAATTTTTAAAATTACTCAGTAGAGAGATATACATGGACGCAAAAAGTATTCGCCGCACGTTCCTGGAATTCTTCCAGAGCAAGCAGCACGCCATCGTTCCTTCGGCACCACTTGTGATTAAAAACGATCCTACCTTGATGTTTACCAACGCAGGTATGAATCAGTTCAAAGATTATTTCTTAGGAAATAAAGCCGCCGAGAATACACGTGTAACAGATACTCAAAAATGTTTACGTGTATCTGGAAAGCACAACGATTTAGAGGAAGTAGGTATTGATACTTACCACCACACTATGTTCGAAATGCTAGGTAACTGGTCTTTTGGAGATTATTTTAAGAAAGAAGCTATTGAGTGGGCTTGGGAACTTCTTACAGAAGTTTACGGTCTACCAAAAGATAGATTATATGTTTCAGTATTCGAAGGCGATAAAGAAGACGGTACTGAACTAGATCAAGAAGCTATTGATATTTGGAAAGGTTTAATTGATGAAGATCGAATTATCCCTGCCAATAAAAAAGATAACTTCTGGGAAATGGGAGAAACTGGTCCTTGTGGTCCTTGTTCTGAAATCCATATTGACCTTCGTAACGATGAAGAAAGAGCAAAAGTTAATGGCTTAACTTTAGTAAACGAAGACCACCCATTAGTAGTAGAAATCTGGAACCTTGTATTTATGCAATTCAATAGAAAAGCAGACGGTTCTTTAATTTCTCTTCCAAACAAACATATCGATACAGGTATGGGATTCGAACGTTTATGTATGGCGATTCAGAAGAAAGAATCAAACTACGATACAGACGTTTTCCAACCAATGATCCAATCTTTAGCAGCTAAATCTGGTAAGGTATATGGTGAAGATGAGAAAATCGATATTGCAATTCGTGTAATTTCTGACCACATCCGTGCAATTTCTTTTGCTATCGCTGATGGTCAATTACCTTCGAACAACAAAGCAGGTTACGTAATTCGTCGTATCCTTCGTAGAGCTGTTCGTTACGGTTATACATTCTTAGGATTCACTAAACCGTTCATGTACGAGTTAGTTGATATTCTTTCTGAACAATTTGACGAAATCTTCCCTGAGTTAATCTCTCAAGCAGATTTTATCAAGAAAGTTGTGATGCAAGAAGAAGCGGCTTTCTTACGTACGTTAGAAAAAGGGTTAGTAATTCTTCAGAAAGCAATGGATGGTTCTGACAAAGTAATTGCAGGTAAAGAAGCATTTACTTTATACGATACATTTGGCTTCCCTCTAGATTTAACTGAACTAATTGCTTCTGAAAACGGATTCACTGTAGATACAGCGGGTTTCGATGCGGCAATGAAAGAACAAAAAGATAGAGCTCGTGCTGATTCTGCTTCTGAAAAAGGAGATTGGATTGATGTAAACGAGGGTGATGAAGTTGAATTCTTAGGCTATGATGTTTTAGAATCTGATGCTCAAATTTTGCGTTACCGTGAAGTAACAGAGAAAAAGAAAACAATTATTCAATTAGTACTTGATCAAACTCCTTTCTATGCAGAAAGTGGTGGACAAGTTGGTGATAAAGGTATTTTAGTTTCTGGCGAAGAAACAATCAGCATTTTCGATACTAAAAAAGAAAATGATTTGATTATTCATTTTGCTAATAAATTACCAAGTAATCCTTCTGCTCCTGTAGTGGCTAAAGTAGATGCTCACCGTAGACAATTAACGGAGAACAACCACTCTGCAACACACTTATTACACGCTGCATTGCAAGAGGTATTGGGTGAACACGTAGCGCAAAAAGGTTCTTTGGTAAACGATAAGCATTTACGCTTTGACTTCTCTCACTTCCAAAAAGTAGAAGCTGAGGAGTTAGCACAAATTGAAAAGATCGTTAACCAACGTATTCGTCAGAATATTCCTTTAAACGAGCAACGCAACGTACCAATTGATGAAGCAAAAGACATGGGTGCTACTGCTTTATTTGGTGAAAAATACGGTAAATTTGTTCGTGTAATTACTTTTGATAAAGACTATTCTGTAGAACTTTGTGGAGGTACTCACGTTACTGCTACTGGTCAGATTGGTTTATTAAAAATTACTGCAGAATCTTCTGTCGCTGCTGGTGTTCGTCGTATTGAGGCAATCACTGCAGATGCTGCTGAAGAATTTGTAGACGGTCAGATTACTTTATTACAAGAGATCAAAGAGCTTTTAAAATCAAAAGACCCTAAGAAATCTGTTATCGATTTAGTAGAAACAAAAGCTGCTTTATCTAAAGAAGTAGAAACACTTCGTAATAAAGAATTACAAGCTGTAAAAACGGAATTAGCTTCTAAAGCTGTTGCAAAAGATGGTTACAACTTTATTGCTGAAAAAGTAACTGTCCCAAATGCACAAAGCTTAAAGCAATTAGCTTACGACTTAAAAGCAGTTGTAGACAATATGTTCTTAATCTTAGCAGCCAATGTTGATGGGAAACCTCAAGTTGCAGTTATGATCGATGAAGAAGTTGTGAAAGCGAAAGATTTACATGCTGGAAATATCGTTAAGGCTCTTGCAAAGGAGATCAAAGGCGGTGGAGGTGGACAACCTTTCTTTGCTACTGCGGGTGGTAAAGATATTACTGGTTTGGACGCTGTTGTTGTAAAAGCACAAGAGTTAGTTTAATAAACTCCTCTTTTAAAATATAAAACGGCCTTTCCTTAATTGGGGAGGCCGTTTTTGTTATTGATTATTATAAAAATATTTAAACAGATTTCATATTTCTCATATAATAATGAAACCACATAGAATCTGAACCAAATTGATAATCCTCAAGGATATACTGCCAATTTATTATATTTTCCTTGGTTATTGACACTGATGAAAAAGAACTGTAATCTGTTTTATTCAACTTTATTAGACTATTACTTGATATAGATTTTTGATTTATATTTTTTTGAACCAAGTACTCAACACTTAATGATTTAATCGTAAACCAACCTGAAAATTCTAATTCATTCTTTATCATATTTTCATGAGTAAATAATCTCCCTATCGATAATGGAGGGAAATTTAATGTTAACTGCTCAGCATAAGGTTTTAATGTTAATACTATTTTCACATCAAATAAATCATCAATACCATTTAAGAAATTAATCATATTATGAGTAGGTTTAAAACCCTTCTCTACTAATCTACAGGATATATGTTTTACAATGTATTTCTTAAAAAGAATCCATTTTTCTTCCCATTGATTTTGATAGATATCACATAAATCAACTGTTTTTTCGGCTAGTATTTTTATCTCATTATCAAAATAATAGGTAAAAAACATATCATAAGAATCATCAAATAGTTTACTCTTATGACCATTACAAACATTACATAAAAATTTAGGAAACTTAATAAAGTCAGATTTCGGTCCTTGAATTATAATAGAACCATCCTCTCTGCTCTTAAATAACTTGAGTCCTAATTCTTTATACTCACTTTTATTATAAAAGTAATCAAAATGAGTCTTTTTTATTTTATGCTCTCCTGTTAAGTTTTTAGTTGATCCACACCACCAACATTTTTGTGTTGTTTGCATAATACAATTAGTTATCAATAATAAAATCAATCTAAAGCTAATTATTTAATAAGGAAATCATCTATTTTATCATTCTACATTAATTTATTTCTTCTCCATTAGGGTTTTTACAGGACTTCTACACTATTGTTATTGAATGAGAGATTAAGACATTATTTTTTTCTCAAACATTAAAACAATAAAATATATAAAAATGAAAAATTTAGAAAAAAACATTGGTGTAGATTTCGAGTATGGAACATTAAAAGAAGTTATTGTAGGGCCTCCAAATATGTATATGCCTAAAAAATTACCTGCTTATTTAAAAGATTTTTTAAGTGAAGATGCTTATCAAATGTATGAGAAATTAGCTGGTAGTACAGTAGAAAAGGTTTATCCTGAAATACATAAAAAACAAGTAGAGCAAGTAGATGCCGTTGTTGAATTACTTAGAAGTAGAGGAGTTAAAGTACATGTCTGTGAACATTTAACAGAAGCTGAGAAAAAATTTGGTGTAAACCAAGTAGATTCCTACCAATCTAATACTTACATGAGAGATGCTATGGTTGTTATTGATAACAACTTTATTGAAACAAACATGTTTGATCCAGGTAGACGTAGAGACCGTTTCTCTATTAGAAGAACATTACAAGAAAGATTAAAAGGTTCTAATGCTAAAATAGTTGCCATGCCAGAACCAATTATTGATTGGGACGGAGATAGCTTTGCTGATGGTATTTTCTTAGAAGGTGGTGACACGTTTGTATTAGGTAAAAACATTTTAGTTGGTAACACTGGTAATGCTAGTAATACAGCAGGTATTGAATGGCTCCAAAATTACCTTGGAGAGGAATATAATGTTCAAGAGGTTAGATTAAGCAATAATTTTGTACACCTAGATTGTGTGTTATCTACTTTAAGACCAGGCCTTGCTTTGATTGTAAAAGAAGCATTTTTAGATGGTATTCCAGACTTAATTAAAGATTGGACATTTGTTGATGTTAGTCCAGAAGATGCTGAAAAATACCTTGCTACAAATGCGTTAGTTCTAGATAACAAAACAGTATTAATGTCTGCTTCACTTGGTCATATTTCTAAAGAAATTAGAAAGCACAATCATGAAGTTATAGAAATGCCTTTTGATGCGTTAGAGTGGCAAGGAGGATCGTTTAGATGCTGGCACCACCCATTAATAAGAGAAGTAAATAATAACTAAAATTTATTTTAATTATGAAAAATAAAAAAGCATCAATTAAAAGTAAAATAGGTTTAGCACTAATAAGTTGTGCCGTATTAATGCCTGTTCTAGGTTTATTAATTCCTTTTTTAGGGCTCAATAAAATTGTTACTGGAGCCTTAGTCGGATTATTCTTAGTTGGAGGTCCAGAAATATTTATAGTTTTAGGTGTTACCCTAGCAGGTAAAGAAGGTATTACCATTGTCAAAAACTTTATTAAAAAGGTTTTTGGTTTACCTCAAGGCAATTACCCTGCTACAAATAAGCAATATAGATTAGGCTTAATTATACTAATTATTAGTATTGGAGTACAATTTATCATTTCATATTTGTCTGTTGTTATCACCATTAAGTATCTTTTATATTTTACTATTGGAGCAGATGTTTTGTTTATAGTTGGTGTTTTCATCTGTGGAGAACAATTTGTTACCAAGCTGAAAAAGTTATGTCAATGGGAAAGTTGGCAGCTTCAGTCAAAAGTTGGTAATACAAAAATGAAGCAGGTTTAAATCTATTTTCAGATCAATAAAACGACCTTTTCTTAATTGAGAAGGTCGTTTTATTTGTTTTATATTCCTTTGTTAAAGGCTATCTCCATCAATTTATTATAACCATAGAATGTTAGGGGAAAACATCAATTCTGCTTTTGCTGGGTTTAAATGATATTTCCCAGAGTAACTAGGCAAAAGGTCAATGCTAAAGTAAAAGTTCCTTCTTTTAACTTCTCGCAAAAAATGGCTGTTTCATTCTTAAAATACTCTCGATGTACTTCAAAATAATTTCTCTTTTGATTTTATTGTTGAGCAGCAGAGATTAAATTTAGAATTTAAACATAAAAAAAGAGTTACCCTATTTTCATAAGATAACTCACTTTTATAAATCAAGTAATTATTTAAACCACTTCAACAATATCTTTTATATCTAATCTAGATTTAGGGTTATTTGAAGGTTGGTTACCATCTTTATCATCTCTGTAACCAATCATTACAGCTACAAGTGGTTGATACCCTTCTAAGCCTAAAATTTCTTTATATTTTGCTCTATCAATTCCTTCCATAGGTGTTGAATCTATACCCATAGCTCCTACTGCAGATAAGAAATAACCAATAGACAAATACACTTGATCCGAGAACCAATTTTTAATTACATCTTCTCCTTGAGGCTTTAACATTGAATTAAAGTAACCAACAGCTCCTTCTGGAAGGTACTCGTTAATATCACTTTCAAATTTATCAACATTGTCTACTGCACTAAATACAACTAAGTGACTACCGTCTCTAACTTTTTCTGCATTAAAATAAGATGCCTCTGCTAATTTATCTTTTAACGCTTGGCTTTCTACAATTGTAAATTTCCAAGGTTGACTATTAATAGATGATGGACTTAACCTTAAAATCTCTTTTAATTTCTCTAAATCGGTAGCACTTACCTTTTTAGATGCATCATATTTTTTTGTTGTATATCTAGACTTTGCGACTTCAATAAATTCCATAGTTTTATTTTTTATGTTGACCTTATCAACGTTAAAATTCTTAAAATTGTTTCCATCAAAAGAAATTATTGTGACTTGTTCACTTTTTATAAAAATAACGTTAAGTGAAAATTAGTTACTTTACTTTTGATAGTTACAAACATAAGTAGTGTTTTTATTAAAGACAATAACGGGCACAAATGTAAGTATCTATTTTTAACACTTATTTGTATTAAGTAAAAAACATCAATTACAAAACAATACATAATAAAGTTGCTTTACTTTTGATAGTATCTTATTTTTATAGTTATCAAACAAAAAAAATCAAATACATGTTCAAAGTAGAAGATAAAGTTTACCCCTGTTGTACTAGTCTTACAATGAAATATATTGGTGGAAAATGGAAAACCGTCATCTTAATTCATTTAAAAAATAATACACTTAGGTATAATGAAATTAGAAAAACTATTCCGACTATAAGCGAAAGAACTTTAAGTCTGCAGTTAAAACAATTAGAAGAAGATGGCCTTATCAGCAGAAAAGTTATTGCTACTGATAAGCCCCCTTTAAGAGTGGAATATAGTATGACCGATTTTGGAAAAACCTTAATTCCTCTTCTAGATATGATTTCTTCTTGGGGAGAAGAGGCTATTAAATGGGATGATAAAATTGAAGTAGTAAAAAAGTGATTTTAATAAATATATCTTATATCCTTACCTTCTTCCTTTTCTCTTTTTCCTACTTCTTTATCATAAGCTTCATAAGATATAAAATCATATTCAATAGGATCATTTGATTCTTGGATTACTGATTTTAAATAATATAAACTGTCATTATTTTGCTCATAAGTAACCTCATATTTGAGGAAAGAAACTAGTTCATTAAATTCTACTCCTTTATACCACCCTTTGTCATTATACTTCTCTAAATGTTCTATAACGGTAGACTTAATTTTTAAAATTGCATAGTCTTCAGCATTTATATAAATAACTCCTTTATAACTCTTTACATTTAAATGAATTGTATTTTTATAATTCAAATTTATTGATTCAAATTTAATAACATAGACTTCTTTATCATCAATAATTTCAATGTCTGTAAATTCAAAATTATAGTGTTTAAGGTTAGATGAATTCAAATAATTATTATGCCTTACGTTTATAGGATCATGATTAAACCTATACATTCGTATTTGCTTTTTATAGTTTGTATTGGGCTTTAATTCTTTTATTCCTTTGCTATCTACTTCAGAAATTACTGCTGATTTTGTTTTTATAAAACCTATGTACCTTAGGGGAAATAGAATAACAGATTTGTACCCATTTTTATCATATTCTTCTACACTTTCTTCCTTATAGTATCTTTTTTTATATTTTCGGCTAGTAAAATATCCTTTGTATACACCATTTCTTGTATAAGCCTCTTGAGTATAATTTTTAGGAATATTCTTTATCACTTTCTTCATGATACTCTTTGCAGTCAGAGGTTCACTAGAAATTGTCAACGTAGTCATTTCTTCTACCTTAGGGGTTAAATAGATCTCTAAATCATTTTTTGAAGTGGCAATTGTAATAGATTCATAACCAATAGAAGAAAAAGTGATAGAATCTTCTTTATATGGTACTCCTATTGTAAAGGCTCCTTTTTTGTTCGAAGATGATCCTCTTTTAGATTTTGTAGTAATAATATTTGCGTAAGGGATTACGTTTTTTGTTTTCTGATCATAAATTATTCCCGATTGTTTCTCAAAAGAAGCTTTATCTTTTAAATAATAGGTTGGGAGTACAAACGCTTCATTTTCTAACTGAAATGAAAAACTAGTTGTTTTATCTATTCCTTTATAACTCTCATCCTCTATTACAGTACCTTCTTCACCAACGTCATATAAGCTGAAATGATCTTTAGTCAGACTATCTAAAAAGAAAAAACCATCTACAACTTTTGTCCAATCTCCTTTAAAAGCAACAGTATCAACTTCTAAAGAAATACTTTTAGCGTCTTCTTTTAATACTTTACGAAAACCATATTTATGCCCTTGTGCTAAAAAATCTTCTTCTATTGTTTGCTGTTTTACTGTTCCATTTATAGTTCCAGTATAGGCTAAAATAAAGACTTCTTTTCCAAGTGCTCTTTTAATATAGCTTCCCATTGGCTTAAATGATTTAAACTGTTGTTCGTCTAATACATCTATTTGGTTTGAAAAGTGAGCAGTTGCACCCCATCCAATAATTTTTTTAGAAGGATATTTTTTTGCTAAATATAAGAAGGTATTCCCCATTCCTTCATCTCTTAAATTACTATCTGATGCCTTAAAAGTCGCTTCATCTTTTTCATATAATTTATTGATATAATGGTTATATAACTCTCTATCTAAATGATGTAATGTGAGTAATAAATCATCTTTAATTGGCGTTTTAGCATTTCTTAATTCCTGTATAACACGCTCATTAATACTTTTAAATTGCTCATACTTTTCTGTTTTATCATCTCCTTCATAATTAAGTACAGGAGTTATAATAGCCAACCATTGTTTAAACGCTTCTTCAGTAGAAAAATAGGATTTGAAATCTCTTTCAAAAAACTCTTCAGCATATTGACCACTAAACTGTTGGTCAAAACCAACTACTCGAAGCGTACTTTTATTCTCTGTTACATAATCTAAAAAAGGATGAAATTCTTTTGATTGGTTCCATATATTAAATATGCTTTTAAGGTATGCAAGCTTTGCATTTTCTCCTTTTCTAATTTCCTCATTTGCTTTTTCTAGATCATAAAAGCCACTCTCAAATGCAATCAAATCGAACCCCATTTCTTCATGCAAAAACTTTACTGTTTCAATTTTTGCTGTAAATACATTGCCATGAAAATGATCTGGTTCTCCTAAAAGGACATACTTAGTATCTCCTAATAGTTCTTTTAATGGTTGAAGATTTTCTTTAGATAGTGAATCAAAAGTATAGAGTGATTGGGCAGTTTGTGCATAAGAATAGATACATAGCATTAAGACTGCTACCAATAGCGTTAGCTTTTTCATTTAAATAGTTTTAGCTTTTTCGAAAATAGTTGGAAAGTGAATTTACAAAAAAATAGTCACCTTAGTTAAAAGGTGACTATTTAATTTTTGAATGACAATTGAGTGTTCAATTAAGAACTTCAATGTAGATGTATATTGCAGAATTCTTTATTTAAATAATGGTGCAAATTTAGCTCTGTAAACGTAGGCTAGGTAAATTATCATAGCAGTAAAGCCAATAGCTCCACCAATACCCGCAGGATCTAAAGTTGCATGAAATAAAACAGCATTAAAACCGATAGCTCCAAGTACAATTAATGTTGCAGGCACTGCTTTTTTAAGTGCCAATAAAATACCACCAACTACTTCTAAAATACCTACTATTGGTAAAATACCCATTAACATAAGTGACCCAAAAACTTGAGCAACTTGATCGTTTGCTGGAGGCATTGGTAAAAACTGAAGGAATTTATTAGCTCCAAAAACAATCATCATTACTGCAAGTAAATACCTTACTCCCATTGTTACTTTACTTTCTGATGTAGCTTCTATGTTTACTGCTGCTTGATTTTCCATATCTTTAAATGTAATTATTGTTCTTACTTTATTTGTTTAAACAAATGTATGAGTGATTATTTTAATTTCCTAATTAATTACAAAATTTGTTTAAAAGTTTAATCAAAAACAAACACTATACACCTAAAGTACAGTTGATTATATATATTTTTACTTTATTTTTAAAATAAGATAGGGGTAAACTATTTTTTAAGGGTCTTAAAAACGAATACCGATAAATTCATCTGTATTTACTTTTAATCTATTATTAAATACTAAAATCATCTATCATTCATGAAAAATCTAATCACTTATCTAATCGTTTTCATTTTGAGTAGTCAGTTTCTTTGTGCTCAAGACAGTCTTCAAAACAAAGCATATCAAGTGTCTTTTTTATATCCTATAGGTACTAACGGAACTGCTACAGAATACAGTAGCGACTATTCTTTTAATGTACTATGGGGTATAAATAGTGGTATCAACTTTTTTGAACTTGGCGGTATTTCCAATATTAATAAAGGAGATGTAAAAGGAGGCCAAATTGCTGGTATTACCAATATCACAACAGGAAACTCAAAAGGTTTTATTTGTGCAGGTATAAGTAATATCGCCTCAAAAAATATGGATGGATTGCATATTGCTGGTATAAGCAACTTTACTAAGGAAAATGCAAATGGTGCTCAAATTTCTGGTATTGCAAATATTGCAAATAAAGATATGAACGGAGCTCAAGTCAGTTTAATAAACACTGTTAGAGATAAAGCAACAGGAGCACAAGTAGGTTTAATTAATACTACGGACTCTTTAAAAGGCTCTCAGGTTGGTTTAATTAATGTTGTTACAAATGGTGCTGAAGGAACTCCTATCGGATTAATAAACATAGTAAAAGGTGGTTATTATGCTCTTGAAGTTACTGCTGATGCAACAATTTGGGGAAACATTAACTTTAAGATGGGTACTAAAAAATTCTATACAATTTTTAAAGGAGGATACACGCAGTACAATTCTAAAGATGTGTATAGCTACGGACTTGGATTTGGTTCTATGATGGAAGTAGGAAAACGTATAAACCTATCTCTTGATCTATCTTCTAATTATTTAGCATACGATGGTAATTATGAACAAGATTTAAACCTATTAAATAAAGCTGATATCAATGTCCATTTTAAACTAACTAAGAACATAAGTGTTTTTGCGGGACCTTCTTTAAATGTTTATATCTCAGATTTAAAAGTAGATGGGAATGAAACAACGGGAACGCTAGATATTCCTGACAATTCATTTTACGATCATACAAATGCAAAAGGATCAAGAACTTCTATTTGGCTTGGAGCAAATGCTGGTTTAAACTTCAGTTTCTAGAAAATAACACATAAAAAAAGGCTGAAATCTAAATTTCAGCCTTTTTGATTTACTCTATTGAGTCCACTAAAAATGCGGTACCGTTCTGAATTAAAACTGGTTTGTTATCCACAGTATACAACTCTGCATAACCACAATCTTTGTTTTTCAAAACAAGTTTGTTTCGAATGATTTTTTCAACAGAAAAAATCTTTTTAGAACCACTGTATTCTAAAACAAGTGGATCATTTTTAGTTGGTAGTGTAAAATTTGAATTTTTTATGATCGTCACAACAATCATAATACATAGTACAATTATAAGTAATCCTTCGTAAGTCATAGTGGTAATTTTTTATCCCAACTCTTGAAACAAGATGAAGAGATTTATACACAGTGTTTTAATTTGCTATTAGTGTAAATGTAACAACTAAAAACATAACGTTCAAATGATTACAAAAATTCTTTAAATAATTACATTCTGATATATCGAAATAAAAGATGTAATTTACAGCTATACTTACAAACCAATTTTAATGTATAACTATGTTTTGTTTATGTTATGTAAGCACACGCAACGATGTGCTTGACGATAATATTTTAAAAGATATTCTAATGCACAGTAGAGCAAAAAATATCAATTTAAAATTAACAGGTCTTTTAGTGCTGTTAGAAAACAAATTTATTCAAATTCTTGAAGGAGAAGAAACTGATGTATTAAGTCTGTATTCAAAAATTAAGATGGACCACAGACATAAAGCTGTTCAAAAATTATACTCAGGATATATTCAAGAACGTAATTTTAAAAATTGGGCAATGGCTTTTCATGAAATCTATTGGGAAGACCTTAAAGAAGCTGGCCTAATAAATAATTTTGACAATGGTTTACCACTAGAAGATTATCTTGAAGGGAAAAATCATTACATTATTGAGTTCCTTAAATCATATAACGGTATTTCAGAGCTTCAAATAAATCTCCCTAAATAAAAAAGATTCAATGCGTAAACACCGAACCTTTCTCTATAAATTTATCTTTTTCTCAAACAACAAAATGAGAAGTTCTGAACTGTATCAAAAGGTGTTTTATGATCTATAATTTGTGTATTAATTAGCTCAAAATCCTTTTCGAATACTTTTGCTAATTCTGATACCGAATATTGTTTAATTGGAATACCACTACATTTTTCTGGTCCATTTTCAGAAAATGTTCCTATAACTATTATCCCATCAGTTTTTACAAGATTTTTAACCGTTTTTACATAATTAGCTATTTCAATTTCGTCTGTTAGAAAATGAAATGCTGCTCTATCATGCCATAGGTCATATTTTTTTTCAGATTGAAAATCTGATGCGTCAGCCTCAATCCAAGTTACTTTTGATGCTTTATCAGCACCTAATCTTTTTTGTGCTCTTAATAATGCCTGTTTAGATATGTCTAAAACAGATAAATCAGCGTAAGATAGATCAAGTAAATGATCTGTAAGGAAGCTATCTCCTCCCCCAATATCAATGATTGCATTATCTTTTGTTAGTGTAGCTCTATCAATAAAATCTAAAGAAGTTAGCGGGATTCGTTGATACCAACTAACATTTTCTAATGCTTTAGTAGTATAAATATTCTCCCAGTGGGCTTTCTTATCAAAGTCCGACATCTTTGTGTAGTTTAGTTTAATTTTATTCAAGCCATAAATTTAGAGATAATCCTCTCGATATTTCATAGTATTATCTATTTTAAAATTAATATTCCAATATAAATCATCATTAATAAAATTATTTCTTTTTTAGTTTGCGCACTAGATTAAAAAAATGAGTATTATTAGTAATACACTCACCTCAATATTAACCATATAAATCTGCTTGATGAAGCCTACTAGAGTTTTTGATTTTATACATCAGCAAAAAGAAATATATAATTCTTTGGATATCTGTTTTGCCAAAAAAGTAGACGGCCAATGGAAATCTTATTCTACAGATGATGTTCTCAATATTGTAAATACACTTAGTAAGGGGTTATTAAATTATGGCTTCAAAAAAGGTGATAAAATAGCGATCATATCAGAAAACAGACCTGAATGGAATTTTATTGATATTGCGTGTGCTCAAATTGGTGTTGTTGTAGTACCTATATACCCTACTATAACTGCGGCAGACTATACATTTATATTTAATCACGCAGAAATTAAAGTTGCTTTTATTGAATCGAAAACGATATTAAAGAAAATAACTCCTATTCTAAAAGATCTACCACTATTAGAACAGATTTATACTTTTAACGAAATAGAAAACTACTCACATTGGAAAGCTGTTTTAACTATTCAAGGAAGTACAACTGATGATAATCTTAGAAAAATTAAATCGACCATATCAGAGAACGATTTATTTACCATTGTCTACACATCTGGAACAACGGGACAACCTAAAGGTGTAATGCTCTCGCACAAGAATGTAACTTCTGATGCTATTGCGGCTTCTGAAGTTTTACCCGTAGAAAAAGGAAATGCTAGAGCATTAAGCTTCTTACCGTTATCTCATGTGTATGAACGTACCTGTTTGTATAGTTATCAGAACTGGGGTATCTCTATTTATTATGCTGATAATATTGCCAAAGTTGCTGAAGCACTACAAGAAGTAAAGCCACATGTATTCTGTACTGTGCCTAGATTATTAGAAAAAGTATATGATAGTATTGTTGCAAAGGGTAGAGATTTAAAAGGTTTTAAAAAGGCATTGTTCTTTTGGGCACTTAATTTTGCATTGGCTTATAACCCCCGTCAAAAACAAAGTTTAAGCGAAAAAATACAGCATAAAATTGCCGATAAATTTATCTTCTCTAAATGGAGAGCTGCTTTGGGCGGGCATGTTATGAATATAAATGTTGGAGCGGCTGCATTACAACCAAGATTATCACGTTCATTTTGGGCTGCAGGTATCCGTGCTTGCGAAGGTTACGGAATGTCTGAAGCTTCTCCTGTAGTATCTGTAAACCATACAAACACAGAAAATATGATGGTGGGTACTGTTGGTCCTTTACTAAAAGGTATTGAAGCCAAAATAGCCGAAGATGGTGAAATTCTAATCAAAGGACCTAATGTAATGATGGGGTATTACAAGCAACCTGACCTTACTAAAGAAACTATTATAGATGGATGGTTGCATACAGGTGATATTGGTGAATTAATAGACAATAAATTTCTAAAAATCACGGACCGTAAGAAAGAGTTGTTCAAAAATTCTGGTGGTAAATATATATCTCCACAGTTTTTAGAAAATAAACTAAAAGAATCCTTTTTTATTGAACAGGTAGCCGTTTTAGGTAATCATCAAAAAATTGTAGCGGCCCTTATCGTTCCTAGTTTTGATACTCTTAAAAATTGGTGTGCATTGCATAACATAGAACATTCTGATAACGGTTCTATGATCAAAAACCCTGAAGTAATCAAAAAATTCAAGAAAGAGATTAATACTATTAATAAGAGTTTTGCTAGTTGGGAATCTGTAAAAAAATTCACCTTACTCCCTCAAGAATGGACTGTAGAAACAGGTGAAGTAACACCTACATTAAAACCTAAAAGAAAGGTTATTAATAGTATTTACGAAGAACAAATTGCAAGTATGTTTAAGTAAGAAAGTAGTTAATTTTACACATCAAAGTATAAAATATCTTAGGTTAAAATTGTACTTTAGTATTTCATCTCCAAATGATAAATAATCATGACAAAACTACTGAACATACTACTCCTTTTTGTAACAATAGTAACCTTTTCTTGTCAAAAAGAAGTTGCTACTAATGATATGGTTTTAAGAAGTGAAGAAAAAGATAATAATTACATTTCTGATAGCGATCTGCCTTCATTAAATTTTAAAGAAAAATATTATGTTTCTGCTTATTCTGACCTTTACTATCAGCAAGGAAATACTAAATTCCATTGTACAGTAGTACTTAGCCTAAGAAATATTAGTTTAGAAGATACCCTCTATTTTACGGATATTAAATATTATGATAGCAAGGGTAAATTAGTACGTGATTATATTAAAAAAAATCTTGTACTTAAACCATTAGAATCTGCTGAATATATTGTTGAGCAACAGGAAAAAGAAGGTGGTGTTGGTGCTAATTTTATTGTTGAATATGGTACTAAAAACACTCCAAAAAACAAAGCTCTTATTGAAGCTATAAATATTGGTAATTTTGGAAGGTATGGCTTCTCATTTAAATCAGATGCTGTGCTTATAAATGAATAAACTTTATTTGTACCAAAATAATAAAGGCATCAATCTAAATTGGTGCCTTATTTTTTTTACAATAATTTGCTATCACTTGTTTAATCATCGTCTAATAGATGTATTTTTCTTGCTAAAAACTCCATACTAAAAGGGTGAATAATTAGAGATAACAAGACAATAAAACTGGTAATGTAAAAGATCATTTCTGCATTATTTACTTCCGATAAAATTGGGATTAATGCAAACACAATGGGAGTAGCTCCTTTTAACCCACTCCACGATATAAATATCTTTTTATTTAAAGGTTCTTTTAACGGTAAGTAAGAAAGAAAAATTCCTAAAGGACGTGCAATAAAGAATAAAAACAATGCTGGTAATATGGCTATTGGTAATACTTCCCATAAACTTCTTGGGAACATTTGTAGTCCTAATATTAAGAACATAATTGATTGTGCCAACCACGAAAAACTATTAAAGAAATGTAGTGAATTGTCTTTATTTTGATAGTCTAAAGTATTTAATAATACACCAAAAATATACGCTCCAATTAAAGCATTTCCTCCTAAGTATTCATTTACTTTTAAAAAGACAATAAGCGAGCTAAAAAGTAAAATTGGGATTAGTCCTTCTTCTTGAAAATGGAACTTTTTAAATAAAAACTTAACAATATGGAATAAGGTAAATGCTAAACCTCCACCTATAAAAATTTGTTGCACAAAAAACTGAATATACTCCACGTAGTTTATAGGTGAATCTGGATTTTGTAAGATACTCACAAAAATTAATGTGAGGATCATTGCCATAGGGTCATTTGTTGCAGATTCAAATTCTAATACCTTATCAGAAGCAAATTTCAATTTCATTTTCTTGGCTTCTAATACACCAAAAACGGCTGCGGCATCTGTAGAAGATACAATCGACCCTAATAAAAGCCCTTCTAATAATGATAGTGGCGTTACATAAGATACAAAAACACCTAACGTTAAAGAGGTGACTATAACTCCAATGTTAGAAACTAATATTCCTTCTTTAATTACCTTTTTAATATCAAGAACTTTAGTGTGTAAACCACCTACAAAAATAATAAGTACTAATGCTGCTTGGCTTATAAAATCTGATAATTCAGGATTATCATATACCTCAAAAGATGACTCCCCATTGCCTAAGAATAAACCTACACCTATAAAAATAAAGGCTGCAGGTATTCCTAAATCTTTAGTTGGGTTATACAGTAAAATACCGATTATAATTAAGACGGCAATTAACAGTGTCATCTCACTTCCTAACATTATTATTTATTTTATTGTGATTGTATTACTTGTGAATTTGAGGTAAAGGTAAACCCATTATTTCCATGATGCCCTATTGTTATAGATTCAATAATTGGTAAATCCTTTAATTCTTCTCTTGTTCCATAAGAAACAATAAAATTAGCTCCCGAACCACCTTTTTGTTCTTTAAAATCTATAATAAATTCTCTCGTTTCTAACGGTCTTAATTTATTTTTTTTCTTGATTAATGATGAAAGCATTATACCATAAGAATCGTAATAATCTACATTATTAAGGTATAGGTCTTCGGTTAAACTTGTATTCCGAATACTTAACACCACAGTGCAATAAATAAATGTAGATTCAGATTTATAATATAAATTGGAATAAGCAGGAACATACCTATGCTCATTAAAACTAAGTTCAGGTACATATTCATCTTCTAGTTCAATGTGGTTTAACGTTTTTTGAATTTCTTTATTATCTAATCGTGATAAGTTATTACAGGACACAAAACAAAGCCCTATTATTAAAAAGCCCCAGATTAAGTATACCATTTTCTTTAAGTTTATCATCTTTGTAGTATTTATTTTATATTGATTAATAGATTTTAAAAACTATTTTCTCACTATAAAATAGATGAACATACTTACTAATGCTACCGATGCGATTCCAAGAATAATTCCAGCCATAATGATTATTTTTTATAATTGTTTTCTTTAAACTATCTATTTTTTGATAGAACAAAGATCTTATATATGCCTTGTTATTCTATACTTATAACCCCAATTTATACTATATTGGTGTTATACATATTGTCTAGGTGAATCACTTAATAAAGAAATAAAAAACCTTAGAAGATGTTTAATTGGTTTGCTAAATACTTCTGTACTCTAGGCCTATAAATCGTCAAAAAGGCTTCTTTCAA
The DNA here is from genome assembly GCF_003970675.1 of Flammeovirga pectinis. Lineage (GTDB taxonomy): Bacteria > Bacteroidota > Bacteroidia > Cytophagales > Flammeovirgaceae > Flammeovirga > Flammeovirga pectinis. The sequence continues at coordinate 4,941,665 of NZ_CP034562.1, read as the reverse complement.
TAGCATATAATACTAAGCCTGCAACATTCTTACAACCCGTTTTTTCTAATAAATTTCGTTTGTGAGCTTCTACTGTTCGCAATGTTATAAATAGTTCTTCTGCAATTTCTGCATTGGTTTTTTCCTTACAAATAAGGTGCAGTACCTCCAGCTCTCTTTCGGTTAATGCAATATCTTTTACCGTTCTCTTTTTCTGCTTTGGTTTTGTACCCAACCCTTGCATAATAATTTGAGTTACATCATTAGAGTAAAAAGAACCTCCATTATTTACCATCTTAATGGCATTAATTAATTCTTCTTGCGTACAATCTTTAAGCAAATAACCTTTTGCACCAGCATTCAGCATACGTTTAATATTCTGCGACTCATTCATCATGGTCAATGCTAAAACTTTACTATCTGGGTACTCTTGTGTAATTTTTTGGGTAAGCACAATCCCGTCCATTTCGGGCATCATAATATCTGTTACCACAACATCAACTTCTATCTCTTTAAGTAGTTCTAAAGCTTCAACACCATTTTTTGCTTCAGCAGCTACTACAATAGCATCATCTTCTAAAAAAGATTTTAAACCAAACCTGATCATACTATGATCGTCAACAAGTAGTATTTTTATATCGCTCATATTTATTTCAATGGAAGTTCTACTAATATTTGAGTTCCTTTATTTAGATGACTATTAATTTCGAAATAGGCTCCAATAGATTCTGCTCTAGTACGCATACTATTAATACCAAATGTATTTTCTTTTTGGTCTACAACAAACCCATCACCATTATCATCTATCGTTAATAAGACCACATCAGAATGCTTTAATAATTGAATATTACATTTTGATGCATTCGCATATTTAATCACATTATTTACGGCTTCTTGTGTTATTCTATAGAGCGTCATCTCCACAGATAATTTTAGTCTATTTTCAAGAATATTTTGGTCAAAATTAAATTCAGTATTTGATGAAGGCTGAATAGCTGATACTAAAGATTCTATAGCAGCTACAATTCCGTTATCACTAACAATTTTAGGCATTAAGTTGTGCGCTAATGTACGGCTCTCTTCTATTGCTTTTTTAAGGTATTGATACCCCATATGAAACCTCTCGTATATCTTTTGTTCTTCAAAATCTACAGACGATCTTACTTTTTCAAAACTCATTAAAGAAGTAGACATGGTTTGTTGTAACCCATCATGAATCTCACGTGCAATTCTACTTCTTTCTTTATCTTCTGTTTCTAAAATGGCATCCACTATTTTCTCTTCCTGTTTCATACGTTCAGTAATATCAGACATTGTGCCTACAATTCTAAGAGGTACGTTCTGTGCTGAAAATGCTACTGCTTTTCCTTTGGTATGAATCCATTTATATTGTCCTCCTTTTGTTTTTATCCTATAGATACTATCATGAAGGCCACTATTTTTTATTTCTTTTATACGGTTGATTAATGCCTTTTCCTGATCTACATCAATTATTAAATCTTTCCAAAAAACTATTTGATCTAATTCCGCACTTTTAGATGTAAAACCAAGTATGCTATAACATCTTTCGCTAAAATTTATCACATCAGAATCGTGATAAATTTCCCATATTCCTTCATTAGAAACATCAAAGGCAAACTGTAATTGTTGCTCTTTTTCTATTAATGCTATTTCTGTTTTTTCTTTTGCCTCAATCTCTTTCTTTAAGCTTTTATTACTCTCACTTAAATTTTGCAGATACGATTTTCTTTCATGGAAATTACTAATTAACGATGCAATTGCTTCTACCAACTCTTGCTCCTCTTTTAAAAATGGGCTCTCTTTTCTATTAGAAATAAGATCATTATAAAATACTTCTATAGTACCTATACTTGTCTCTCCATTATAAATTTGAGCTTCCTGTTTCCACTCCGATTCAGAAAAATGAAGAGATGTAAAAACACTTTCTTTATACGTAATTCTACAACATGTTTTTTCTGTGAATTGCCAACCGTAAGGAATAATTAATGTGGCAGATTCTAGTATATGCTTTATATCTTTTGGCGTACTTTCTGTTAATTGAGATATTTTATAAAGGCACGCTTGTTCTTTGTTCCTTGATTGTAATTGATTGGAAAGTTGTTCTTTCTGAATCAGTCGTTTTACAATCATGTAATACGTAATAATAGATAAGAGAATAGAGATAGCTATAGCTACAAAAATTGTAATTAAGAGATGTTCCCCTTGTTCTCTATTTTTTTCTACTGTTGATTGGGTACGAGATTCTATTAAGCTTTCAAACCTTACAATTGGCTCCATCACTTCTTTTTTTGTAAACAAATACTCTTTGTCGTATAAAATTTGAAGTGCCTTATCCATGTCTGGAATGCCTTTTATAGTATATTGATTTACACTGTCTAAGAATATTCCTTTGGCTGCATTAAATGCTTGGGTTTCTTTTTTAATCAATTGATTTGATTTCCCCAATGCCTCTTTTAATAAAGTAAACTCTTGTTCGGAAAACCCCATTTGGTACATACTATCAAGAATAGAAGTGCTCCACCCTTGCTCTTCTAGAATGAGTTTCCCTTCTCTTAAGGCAACTAAATTCCAGTATTTTTTTTCCCAAATAGTATCTTTCGTGATAATGAAATTCTTACAATAATCTGTTAGAAAATCATCACTCTGCCTTAAAGCATCACCTAAACGATAAGAATTGTATCTATTTACTTGGCTATCAAATAATCTTTCTTGGTTAACAAATAGAAAGGCAAGCGAAGTTAGTATACCTAATATCAATAGTATATTCAGTAAAAAAAGCCAGAAGAAAGGGCGTTTTTTATCTTCTAAAAGGTTATTCATTGCAGCATATTTTCTCGTCGATATTTTTAAGTAATGCCTTAGCATAAGGACATTTAGCATGTAGTACCAACTTATTCTTAATTGAAAAGTCTTTTACCTTTAATAAAAAGTGAAAACCGAAATTCTCAATCAGGTGTAACTCTTGCGGTATAAAAGTATGAAAAAGGATGAGAAGACTCCCCTCTTTGATATAATCAATATATGCAACATACCACTGAAACTTAAACTCCAATCGCTTTTTTTTCGAATTATTTTTTAGAAAAATCTCCTCCATTTTAACGGCTACACTATTTTTATGCTACAAAACTCAAAACTAAATAAATAGTGATTTTATATTGTTCGTAGTTTCACTAAAATAGAATCCATAGGTTTTTCACGTATAGCGTTTTAAAATGTAGCAATAAAAAATACCCTAGCATTGAAAATCAACACTAGGGTACTTTATATTAAAATCAGACTTTGATTAATAAATAATCTTTGGTCCTACTTTATTCACTTTAGAAACAAACATATCACTTTCAATTCCGATAGATTTGAAGGCTTCTACTTTTGCTTTAGCAATTCTTTCTGCTTTGTCCATTCCTCTACATAAAGAGAATACAGATGGTCCAGAACCAGAAATTGCTGTCCCCATAGAACCTGCATAAATTGCTGCTCTTTTTACCTCGTCAAAACCAGGAATTAACATAGAACGAATTGGCTCTACAATTACATCTTGTAAAGAACGACCTATTAAATCGTAATTCTCTTGCTCTAAACCAGCAATTAAACCACCAACATTACCCCACTGACGTACGGCATCTACTAAAGGAATTTCACCTCTTAGAATATTACGAGCATCTTTTGTAGAAACTTCTATATGAGGGTGAACAACTGCACAACACAATTCTTCTGGTACATTTAAACGTACAACGTCTAAAGGATCGTAACTTCTTACCAATACAAAACCACCATATAAAGCTGGAGCAACATTATCTGCATGTGCTGCACCACAAGCTACACGTTCACCTTCCATTGCAAAAGGTAAAAGTTCTTCTGTAGTTAATGGATTATCAAATAATGCGTTAACAGCAAAGGCACCTGCAACTGTACTTGCAGAAGATGAACCTAAACCGCTACCAAAAGGCATTTTTTTATGTAAAACAACCTCGATTCCTGCTTTCTCTGCACCTATTCTTTCTAAAAACTGATACACAGAAACAGTTGCCGTATTATCTCTAGGATCTCTAGACAAACGTCCTTCGTCTCCAGTAATGTCTTTAATTACAATACCCGGTTTGTCGACTAATTTCATTTCGATCTCATCACCAGGACTATCCACAGCAAAACCAAGGATATCAAAGCCACAAGCAACGTTAGCCACCGTAGCAGGGGCAAAAGCTTTTACTTCTTTCATCTTTTTATAAAAAAAATAGAGACAAGGCAAACCCTGTCTCTACCCTAATAATTATATGTAATTAATTTCTTAGTTAATTAAGAAATTACCAATTGTAATAATCTCTGCAAATACACCTGCAGCTGTTACTTCTGCACCAGCACCAGGTCCTCTAATTACTAGAGGTTCGCTAAAGTAACGACGCGAAGTAAATACAACCATGTTGTCTGACCCAACCAAACCGTAGAATGGATGTGTACTACCAACTGCTTGTAAACTTACTACTGCTTTACCTTCTTCGTCAAGTGTAGCAACTATACGTAATGCTTTGCCTTCTGCTTCTGCTTCTGCTCTTTGTTTTTCGAAAAGGTCATTTGCTTTTTCTAATTCAACAAAGAAATCATCTACAGATGCTGCATCAAGACATGCTTGAGGTAAGATTGGTTCTACAACCACATCAGAAGGTTCTAAATGATACCCTGCTTCACGAGCAAGAATTAAGATTTTACGAGCAACATCAACTCCACCTAAATCATCACGAGGGTCTGGTTCAGTATAACCCATCTCTTTTGCTTGTTTTACTAGCTCAGAGAATTTCATACCTGCAGCAAACGTATTGAATAAGTAAGATAATGTACCAGATAAGATACCTTCAATCTTAATAATTTTATCACCAGATCTTCTTAAATCTTGAAGAGGTCCGATTACAGGAAGACCTGCACCAACGTTTGTCTCATATAAGAATTTAACACCTCTACGTTTTGCAGCTGCTTGGCATTTTAAATAGTATTCTAAAGTACCTGAGTTTGCAATCTTGTTTGGTGTTGTAATAGAAATTGAATTCAACAAGATGTTCTCATATAATTTAACTGCACTCTCACCAGGCGTACAGTCTACAAATACAGAGTTAGGCAAGTTCATCTCAATCATTTTCTCAACAAATAACTCTGCATTAGATGCTTCGCCTTCTGCTAAGATTTCTTCTTTTGATAAAGAGATATCTAAACCTGTCTCGTTAAAAATCATTTTCTTAGAGTTGGCAGCACCTACTATATTTAAACGCAAATTACGTTCAGTTAATAAGTATTCTGCCTGATCTTTCATTTGATTTAGTAACGTATTACCAATCAAACCAAGACCTAACATAAACACGTTCAACTCTGCCATATCAGACAAGAAGAAGATTTCGTGTAATGCATTTAATGATTTATATAAGTGCTTTTGTTCAATTACTACAGAAACGTTTAATTCTGAAGATCCTTGAGCAATTGCCGAAATACTTACACCATTTTTACCAAGTGCACTAAATAATTTAGCGGCAACACCTGGACGTTCTTTCATGTTCTCACCGATAATAGCTAGAATAGAAAGGTTACCCTCTACTTCTACTGGGTTTACTTTACCCGATGCCATTTCGTTAAAGAACTCCTCTTCAATAATCTTTTTACCTTTTACAGCATCCGAAGGTGCTACAGCAAATGTGATAGAATGTTCTGAAGATGCCTGTGTAATCAAAATCATAGATACACCGCCTCTTGCTAATGCACCAAATAATCTAGATGATACACCCGGAACACCAATTAAACCACTACCTGATAAAGTGATTAAAGAAATTTCTTTAATTGATGAAATACCTTTTACTGGCCAATCTTCTTGTCCTGACTTTGCTGTTACCAAAGTACCTGGGAAAGATGGGTTAAATGTATTTCTAATTCTTAAAGCAATGTTTTTCTTAATTGCTGGTTGCAACGTTGGAGGGTAAATCACTTTAGCTCCAAAGTGAGACATCTCCATTGCTTCCTCATAAGACAATTGTTGTAAAGAGAATGCAGTAGGAACCACTCTAGGGTCCGTTGTCATTACACCATCAACATCTGTCCATATTTCAATTTCTTTTGCATTTAAAGCTGCTCCAAAAATTGCTGCAGAATAATCCGATCCACCACGACCTAAAGTAGTTGTTTCACCACTTTCAGAAGACGCGACAAACCCAGTAATAATCTGCATTTTATCGTTTTCTGCAAAATACTTAGTAATTGCAGAGTTAGTTGTAACAAAATCTACTTTAGCACCACCGAATACACTATTAGTACGTACTACTGCACGAGCATCTAATTGCGCTGCAGGTACACCTTCTTGCGATAAATATTCAGCAATAATAAATGATGACAAGCGCTCACCGAAGCTTTGAAGAATATCAAGAGAACGTAAAGACAATTCTCTTAAAAGGAAAATACCTCTTAAAATATCCTCTAAATCGTTAAGTAAAAGCTTAACAAAAGCAATGGTTTTGCTTTGTCTACGCACCTCAATTAACTCACGAATTGCGGTTAAATGCGTTGCTTCAATATCTTTTAATAATGATTTGTAGGTCTCGTCGCCTGACGCAGCTCTATTTCCTACTTCTATGAGCTTGTTCGTGATGCCACTCATCGCCGATACAACAACAGCAACTCTTTGTCCACTTTGTTGATAATCGGAAAGGATACTGGCTACCTGTTGGATATTTTTCGCACTTCCAACTGATGTTCCTCCAAACTTGAGTACTTTCATCCTTTTCGTGTTTGCTAGTCCATTTGTATAAACAATTCGCAAAATAATGCGAGTTAGATTATAAAAGTAATATTAAAATACATGAATAGCCAACAATTTCATAAAAACTGTATTTTTTAAGATAGATAACTTCTTTTCTTAAGATTTGGTTTATAAAATTTCAATAGTCATACTTGTAATACAATAACAATAAACACATACTACAACCGCATAAAAACACGCATGAAAACGATTATCATATTAGGTGCAGGCCGTTCTGCGTCTTCTCTCATACACTATCTTTGCCAACACGCTAAAGAGAACAATTGGCAGATAAAAGTAGGCGATTACCAACAAGAATTGGCCGATGAAAAGATCAAAGGATTTGAAGATATAGCTTCGAGTTTTCAGTTTGATATCAACAACCCTACACACAGACAAGAATATATTGGCCAAGCTGATATTGTGGTCTCGTTACTTCCTGCTCGTTTCCATATAGAAGCTGCAAAAGAAGCTGTTAAACAAGGTGTTCCTTTAACTACGGCTTCTTACATTACAGACGAAATGCAAGAGCTTGATCAGGAAGCAAAAGACAAAGGAATTATTCTTTTGAATGAAATGGGACTTGATCCTGGTATTGACCATATGTCTGCCATGAAAATGATTGAGGAGGTAAAAGAAAAAGGCTATAGCATAGAAGGTTTTGAATCTTTTACGGGTGGTTTAGTTGCTCCAGAATCAGACAATAATCCTTGGAATTACAAATTTACTTGGAACCCGCGTAACGTGGTGTTAGCAGGACAAGGTGGTACAGTACGTTTTCTCCATAATGGGAAATATAAATACATCCCCTATCATAAATTATTTAGAAGAACAGAACGTATCGAAATAGAGGAATACGGAAAGTTTGAAGGATATGCCAATAGAGACTCTCTAAACTATGTACAGAAATATGGTTTAGAAGGCGTACCTACAGTTTATAGAGGTACCTTAAGAAGACCTGGTTTTTGCCGTGCTTGGAACTGTTTTGTAACACTTGGAGCTACAGACGATAGCTTCATCATGGAAGATACACAAAACATGACGTATAGAGAGTTTATTAATTCTTTCTTGCGTTATAACCCTCAAGATTCTGTGGAATTAAAGTTGATGCAATACCTTAAATTATCTCAGGATGATTTAGAAATGGACAAACTAATTTGGTTAGATATTTTTAGTGATAAAAAAGTAGGGTTACCAAGTGCTACCCCTGCTCAGATACTCCAAAAAATTCTAGAAGAAAAATGGTCGCTTGATAAAAACGATAAAGATATGATCGTAATGTACCATAAACTCTTCTACAAAAAGGGTGATGAAAATATCTTACGCACTTCTCATATGGTAGTAAAAGGAAAAGACCAAACCTATACTGCAATGTCTGATACAGTAGGGATTCCATTAGCTATTGCAACAAAGTTGATTTTACAAGGGAAGATAACGAGAACAGGTACTTGTATTCCTATTCATAAAAACATTTACGAACCCGTACTTAAAGAACTAGAACAAATGGGTATAAACTTTACAGAAGAAGAATCTGTAATGGCTCCTGGAGAAGTTTCTAGTTTATAAATAATTAAAGTCTTTTTTAAGGTGAAGTTGAAAAGCTTCACCTTTTTTAATAAAAATGTAGTGAATCCAGCATACCTTTTTGTACCTGACACATTTTATTTACCAATACAAAGGATGGAAGATATATTACTTAGAGGATATTTCTCATTATTGTAACCCTAATGAAAATTGGAAGAAAAGCACAATTTATTACAACATTTCAGTTACTATTTAAGTCAGAGTCTGTGCAACAAGCAAATATAAAATTCACAATAAGGTTAGGTACAAAAATTTATTATATAATATTTTAATTGACCAACAAAAAATACTTTTAGCAAAAAAAAAGCAGCTATCTAAAAATATTATTTATGAGATAATACTTGCCCATTAAAACAAAAGTTACATTTAGTTAATTTCTCTTATGATAATCACTAAGAATTAGAAGTTAAAAGATTGGTATGATCAAAAAAATATTTATCTCAATAACAAGGGCATTGCTATTTGAAATAGCAATGCCCTTGTACTAAATTTTAACTAAGTAATAATTATTAAAATCTATTATTTAATATTCATTTTAAATGGCATTAAATACGTATGACCATTGTGCTGAGCATGCACTGTCCCTGTACCTTCACTTGGATTAGAACTACACATATAAGTAGAACCATTACTATAGTAAGTAAAATGAAAAACTGCACTTGTTTCATTTCCATAATAATTCCCTGCTCCAGAAAAGAATTTATTTACAGTTATAACTTTACAAATGTTATTTGCATCAAAATTAATTTCGAATGGGCAAAAATCATTATTTACAGGTGAAACTAACCAAGTCGTTCCTATAAGGTTTGAAGGTGTACCTCCTTTTAATGCCTCTTGTATTAAAAATTCTTTTTCTGTTACATTTTCCATAAAAAAATAATTTAAAAATTTTATTCTTACTCTATTTATAATTAATAGGCTTTTCAGATATCGCCTTTATAATCAAAAATTGATAGTAGCTACTCAATCGAATATTTTGCTTTTGATTACATTACAAATGTCTAATAATTATAGATTGTTTCTTAGAGTAAAAATACGGGTTTATCAAATTGAGTATTTATACTCAATCCATAAAAATACTTTCTTTATGTACGTCTAGTATAGAAACTACAAATTCTAATTGGAAGATATTCAACATTCTTTATTAAATGACTAATTAGTCATTTATAAATAACACAGCTTGTCTACTTTGTAAAATTGAATTACATTTAGATATAAATAAAAATTGATTGTATTTATTTTAGATAAACACAATATGAAATACGTACTCTCTCAAAATACGTAACTAGTCTAGGTATCGTAAACTATAACTATTAAAATCTAACTATATAAATATTCAGCTATGCTACTAAAAGAAAAATGTAAACAAGCCATCGCTTCATGGGAAAAAACTAAAATTGACTTCTTAAAAATAAAAGAGGTAATTGACTCTACTAAAGTATTTCGCTTTAATGAAACTGATTGTATTTGGATAAAAGAATATAATGAAAATAGCAAATTTCATATTTACGCTGGTGTACATGATAAAGAGTTTATTCTAATTATCGTTCCCTTAGATAAAGAAGGTAAAGAGGTTGACCTTGATATGTATCTTACAAAACCTTTGACAGGTTTAGAGCAAGAAATCACCTTAAATGAAACAGAAGTAGTCACTACAGTTTCAAAAACAAAACTATCCAAAGATTTAGAGATCACTAAATTCTGGAAAGAAGTTGATTTACCAGTATCCAACGAACCAACAATTACAGAAAGAACTTCGGGAAAAGATATAGAAAAATGGAGGTATGAATGTCTAAATTGGTTTTATTACGAACACAGTACATCTAAAGGAAGAAATATCTTTAGAACTTTTACAGTACCTTTTGCTGATTTAACAAGAAAGGATGGTGGACAAGGTGAAATCGTTGCTTTCTTTGGTCTTAAGCAATCTCCTATTTATCAAAAGCTAATACCTCTATTAATATTTGTTGCTACCTCTGATAATACTACTGGAGAAATTTTGAGAGCAAAAAGAAACCAAAATATAACACTAACAAATACTGATGACTGGTCTCGTCCATGTCCTCCTTTATGTAAGGACAAGACAAACTTTTCTCTTTTATAAAAAAATGACCGATTATATTCTAGCTTCTTCGTATTTCTCTTATTTCGTTTTGTCTATTGCTCTTATTAACATCATTATCAATAAACATATACGCATTAACAGCTTATACAAATGGTATACTATGTATTTAGGTTTAATTCTTGGAATTGAGATGGTTGCTCTTTATTTAATTGAAATTATGGAGAGCTCAACTACTCAATTTCTCTACCCTTTTTATATAGCAGGAGAGTTTTATATAGTAGTTAATTTATTTCTTAAAGAATTAAAAGTTACGAAAAAATGGCAAATAATAGTTGGATTAATAGCTAGCTGTTTCTTTATTGAAGCCTCTGTTTTATGGTTTATTTCTAATGATGCTTCAACTGGTTATGGTAAAATAATGTCTCATTTAACCATTATTTGTTTAGCAGCAATTCTTTTAATTAAAAATCTAAATGAACTTAAAAATAATAATATTTTAACCATTATTCATGCTGCTTTTTTCTTATACTACAGTGTCTCTTTGTTTTTATTTATGATTATGAATCAATTAACAGAATACAATAGTTTTATTTGGATTATCAATAATGTGCTCGCTTCCCTTTTATATATTTGTTTTATTTTTACTTTTTTTAGGATAAGCAAATGGTCATCAAAACCCAATATATAGTTGTTTTAATTATAGTAATAACGATAATCATATTATTTATTTTTTTATTGTATAGGGCATTTATTAAAAAAATTATAACTGAAAAAACTATACAATATCAACTAGAATTAGAACATCAAAAGGAAATTGCTCTACAAGCTACCATTGTGCAAGAAAATGAAAGAAAACGTATTGCAGAAGTTTTACATGATGATATCGGAAATAAGTTAAATATTCTCTCTCTTTGGGTTAATAATGAAGAGACATGGAATAGTAAAAGATCTAGAGAAGTTATAGTTCAACAAATTCCTGAATTAATTGAAACAACCAGAACAATTTCTCATTCACTATACCCTGTGAATTTAGAAAAGTTTGGTCTATTACTCACTATTGAAGCTTTAATTTCAAATGTTAATAAAACTCTTACCATTGAATTATTAAATCATTATTACAAGCCAAAGAGTATCTCATTTGAATTACAAACCTATCGAGTAATTCAAGAATTTTTAAGTAATGTGATCAAACATGCTAATGCGACTAAAATGATCATTCATATTAGAGATACTAAAAATGCAGTTTCTTTAATTCTATCAGATAACGGTATTGGTTTTGATCAAGATCAACTTAATAAGGGAATGGGACTTCAAAATATTGATAGTAGAATCCAATCTATTAATGGACATTACAAATGGAAAAGTAAAAAACACCGTGGTACAAGGTTAATTATAATACATTCAAAACAATGAATAATATGATAAATATAGCCCTTGTTGATGATGAGGCATTATTTATAGAAGGACTCTCACTTATATTTTCAAATGTTGATAATATTAATGTTGTCAAAACTGCCAACAGTGGTTTAGAATTCCTTAAATTTCTTGATGATAATCAAGATTCATCACTCCTAGATATTGCCATAATAGACATTCAGATGAAACCAATGGATGGTTTCGAATTAGTAGAATCATTAAAAGGTAAATACCAAGATTTAAAAATCATTGTACTTTCATCTCATTACAAAAGTAATATTGTAGGACATATGATTAAGTTGGGTGTTTCTGCTTTTATTCCAAAAAATGCTAACAGAAAGCTACTTATCTCAGTCGTTGAATCAGTACATCAATTTGGAGTCTATTTTACAGAAACAGATAAAGAAATGATCGTCCAATATATGACAAATAGTACTAAAAAAATTTCATTAACCTCAAATGAAGAATTATCTGTAAGAGAAATTGAAGTAGTTAAGTTAATCTGTAAGGAGAATACAAATCAAGAAATCGCAGATAAATTATTTCTCAGTAAACGCACAATAGAAAACCATAGACAAAGAATTCTTGATAAAGTAGGAGCGAGAAATACGGTAGGTTTAGTTGTATATGCTATTGCTAATCAATTACACCCCATACTACAATAATGTTATATTGATATAGTCTGACATTTAATATATTTGAGTTATTCGACTTATCGGAAAATAGAAATATTCTTACTGAAATAGTTACCGTTTGAATTGCTTTCTTAGGTTACTAACGATTTAAGAATAATGTAAAAGTAACACAGTAAAAAAATATAAATACAGTAAACATTTTTAAAAAGCTACTTAGCATCTTAGAAGCATATCCTTTACATAAGAACTGTACGCTCTAAGAGATTATTTATTTTGATTTTACCGAGAACGTTGTTGTAAATACCATTAAAAAAATAGTGTACAACCCACCTTTAACAGAAGAGGAAAAGGAGGAGGATAATGACTATGTTGGTAATAAGTAATACGGATAACCTCACCACAATTGTTTTCTATTCTTACAATAGAGAGGAAAGTTTAATCATTAAAATATATCTCTTATACTACAATATTCAGCCTTTTAAACGTATTTAAGTTATAATTAAATTGCTATTGTTTAGCCCTATACCACCCACCACCAATAAATAATAAGAAACTTGCTCCCTCTAAAAGATTATTTTACCTTTAATAAATAAAGCAGTGCACATTTTAGGCACACAAATAAACTCAAACTTCACATTAGGGTAACGCACCCTCTCACATTGCTTAACAAAACCGTTAAGTACAAGCAAATAAATAATGACTTTTAACTCAACACTTCTAACTATATCTGACACTGAATTATACATTCATAAAGATGCTAATGTTATCTCTAAAAAGGCACAAGAAATATCTGAAAATTTAGGGATAATTGATGAAAAATTATATTCAGGACATTCTACAATGACTAACTATATTTATATAGATAGTCCTATAGATAAAATGGTAAATGTTCTTGTTACTTATGACGTTCTGTACTTTTTAGATGACTTTTTTGGAGAAGATACCAACACTGGAGAACTCCCCGAAGTAAAAGAAATCTTAGAAATATGGAAGGGGGAAAAAATGTACCATTCTAAAAATCAGAAAATAAATAAATTATATACTTCAATCAATTACATCAGTAGAATATTAAGAAAAGATAGTCCTGAGAAATTTTTCAATAAATACACCAATTCCGTCATTGAACATTTATCAGCATCATTAATAGAAAAAAAATATAATACTGTAGATGAGTATATATCAATAAGATTAAGTACTGGAGGTATGTATTTACTTATTGACTTAATTGAATACGTACATTCTATTTATTTAAATGAGGAACTAATCAATAATAAAAATATTTATATTAAAAAGCTTTGTAGACAATGTGCTTTGATAGGTGCTTTATCTAATGATATTTTCTCATATGCAAAAGAAAAACATAGCAATTACAATCTAATAAATGCGTATTTAATTTCTAAAGAAGCCTCTAATTATAAGCAAGCAATAATTAAAGCCATAGACAAAGTAAATGATATCCATTCTGATTTTAAATTAACTATAAAAGAAGTAAAAGTTGTACCATTAGCACCACAGGATAAGTTAACGGTAGATAAATATCTTAATGCGTTAGAGGTTATTGTTGCTTCATCATATCATTGGCAAAAAAGTACTGATCGCTATTACCATTCTGAAAATGTTTTTGAAGATATGAAAGTAAATGTCTATTAGGCAGAAGCATCGTGAGCAATAATATGTTTACGATGCACATATCACACACTCAATATTTCAAATAACTAACCTAAAATTATCCAATCTTTAACGGTGCAGTTTTAATATAACGAAGGATAATCAGATAGAAAGTTTAGCTAATACATTTTTAAACGATTTCAATAGTAAGCTTTTTAAAAAGATTATTCAGATCTACTAAAAATGCTTTTTGTATCACTATGTTTCTTCATTTCTTCTTCCTTTATTTGCAGCATTAAAAAACACATACTAAATACATACATAAATGAACGAAGTTTTAACGTATGCCCTCTTGGCTTTTACGTCCTTCTTTACGCTAATTAATCCCGTTGGTATTATGCCTGTCTTTATGACAATGACTAACCAATTGGAAAACAAAGAGCGTAAAAGAACGGCACTTAGAGCAACGTTAATTGCTTATTGTTTCTTGTTATTTTTTGCAATATCAGGTCAATCTTTATTTAAGTTCTTTGGTATCTCTATAGACAGCTTACGTGTTGTTGGAGGTATGATTTTCTTCTTAGTAGGTTTCGATATGCTTCAAGCAAGGCTTGGCAGTGTGAAGGTAACTAAAGACGAAATTCATGAATACGCCAAAGATGTAGCCATTACTCCACTTGCTATACCAATTATTTGTGGTCCTGGTTCTATTGCCAATGCCATTATTTTAATGGATAATGCAGGAGATGACCCTATGAAAATTGGTGGCTTAGTATTAGCAATAACAGGAGTACTTACCATTACTTGCCTAAGTTTATTATCTGCAGGACCTATTATGAAAGTAATTGGTGATACGGGAAATAAACTGATGCTCCGTTTAATGGGGTTAATAGTTATGGTAATGGCTGTAGAGTTTTTCTTTGCAGGAATTGGCCCATTAATTAAACGTTTTATTGATGTTTAAATCAATTACTCATTGATATATTGAGAGGCAAAGTATACGTATTTTGCCTCTTTTTTATTTAAGTGATCAACTAAACTAACTGCTCTTTCCCTACTCTCAATTGTCATAAAGTAGAAGAATACTTTTTTAAATAAATCCATTATAAGCGTATCATTTAAAAATTGAATTGTATTATCTTCACAGCTGTATCGTGACATATATACCGACTCTCAAATCGAAAATCTAACAACAAACATGAAAAATACCTTTCTCTTAATATGTATACTCTTTTTTTCTATATCAGCCTACTCACAAGACTTCCAATTTAATGTTGATGAACTCACTTTTAATTCTGAAAGAGAGAAAATTGCATTTATCGATTATCAAGAAGATTCGACTAGCTTCTTGAACTTATTAGTAGAAATTGGCAATACAGAAAATAGTATTTCAGAACAAGCAACTGATAAACTAAATCAGTTATTTGCTACGTTAGAAAAATTAAAAGTTAGAGATAAAAAGCCAAAAAAACAGGTTCAAATTATTTATAAAGAAGTGCACAATAAACTCTTCACTAAATACATTGAGAACATATCATTCTATAAAATTTTTACTGACGGGGAATACAATTGTGCTACTGCTACAAGTATTTATGCATTGGTATTAGATCATTTTTCTATTCCTTATGCAATAAAGAAAACTCCTAACCACGTTTATTTACAAGCATATCCTAATGCTGAAAATATTACAATGGAGTCTACTTCTCCAAATAATGGTTTTCGATTTTATTCTGATAAAACAAAAGAAAACCTTGTAAATACATTGTTAGAAAATAAACTCGTTTCTAAAAGTGAAGTGAATACAAAAGGTATAAATGCTGTTTTTGATGAGTACTTCTTTAAAGATGAAAACATTGCATATAGAAATTTAATTAGTATTCTTTATTCTAATGAAGGGTTTAAAGACATGGGTAATGAAGATTACAAAATGGCTTTATCTGCGCTTCAAAAGGGATATTCTATTTACCCAAATAAACTTTATGAAGAAGTTATAGTAAATCTAAATCTTCAAATTTTAAGTGAACAAGATGAATACTCTTTAGAATATGCCAAACAGATTGTTTATTTAAGTAGATATCTGGGCTATAATAATGGGTTAAAATCAGAAGATTTCTCATCGGAATTTAACTCTTTCCAAAACGAGTACATGATTAAAAAGCAAGACACTGCTACTTACAAAGAAATTTACACGGTGTTTCAGCAAATAGAAGATAGCGTTATCCTTGATAAGATTAATTTCGATCATTACTACGTTCTTGCCTATAACTATTACGAAAATAAATTATTCGAAAAAGCATTAGCTACCTGCCAGAAAGCATTAGTTCTTCAACCACAGAATTCTGAGATTTATAAAGTTGCGCTAAACTCATGTGTTGATATTATACTTTCACAATACACAAATAATTTAACTGAACGTATTGTCTTTATTGAAGACCAAAAAATACAATATCCTTTTTTAGAAGATGAATTAAAATTAGAGTTATTAATTCTTGACGCTCAATTAAATTTAGCTTTTGAGTATATTCTTAAAAAAGATTTGACATCTGCAAAAAAACACATCTCGGATTTTGAAACAGTATTTGATCCTAAAGTTCATTACGGAATTCCAAAACAGAATGTAGTTGCTTTATATGATCATTTAGGAATGCTGTACTTTAAAAGGAGACAAACTACTAGTGCTAAAAAGGCATTTTTAAAAGGACTCTCGTATTATCCCAACACCTATTCTTTAGAACAAAAAATAGGTTTCTTATAAAAAGAAAAAGCCATTTCAAAGTGAATTTTGAAATGGCTTTTCATTTAGATTAGTAATTCGTTACATGGAAATTATAATCTATTTTATCTAATCTCTTTCTTCCGCTATAGGTAACATACTCCACATAAAAAGTAAACTTCTTCATGGCGTAATTACCTTTAGGAATAGGTATTTCTAAAACTCCTCTTCCTTTAATCATAGGTAAGAAATATAAATTATCGTCTTCTGTACTACTTGTTCTTACAGGCTTGTTATCATCATGAGCCATAAAAAACTTCACCCCTTTTCTTCTTTGAGATAATGTTAATTCTAAAATATACTTATCATATAGAGCGGTATCATCATTCTCTTTAATTTGTATTTTAGGATATACTTTTAATAATTTACCAGACTTCGAATATTCTTTCAATCCAAAAGTTTGCTTGCCTTTATAATAAGGAACATCAGATTTTAAGATGCCATCTTTATAGTAATATTTTCTACGCTGTACCACATTATTATCGTAGAAGGCTTCCTTATATAATGTTCCATCTTTGTAATATTCCTTTGCCATACCATGCTTAAAATTATTTACATAGTCAATGGCTTGTCGAACATTTCCATTCTCATAATAGACCTTTGCTAAACCATTCTTTTTATCTCTTTGGTAATTTATTTCTGTACGTTTTACTTTAGTTCCAGAATGATAAGTAACGATTAAACCTTCTTTAGATTTTGGTTTTATTTTTTTTGCTACTTCAGCTCTTTGAGTTAGCTCAGAGTTGTTGTTTTCAGAATTTTCGGTGGTATCACAAGATAGCGCGATAACCAATGGCAAGAGTAAGTAAAAGAGTCGTTTCATGTTAGATTTTATTAATTGAAGTCTCTGCTAAGGTAATCAACGTTAAGAAAACTCTACAAATTTTTCGAACTAATAATAATGAATACTCAATCCAAAAAAAATCTATTAGTTTTATGTATCAGATTAAGCCTAGTCTTCATCAAAAAAATTAACCTAAACAACTAAAGCATTTTCTATTAATTATGGCACTAAATAACATTACTTCTAAGATGTACCCTTTTGATAACACTATTAGAAATTTCTTCTTTAAAAAACAGCTTTCTAACTTTAATAAATTTACTATTGATAAAGAAAGTGCTGAATACAATGGCTGTTCATTTTTTATAGATGATAAGAAAATAATTTATAGAGATAGTAAAATTACTCCCAAGAAAATTGGTCAGTTTGTTACTTTTTGGAAACGTGATAGCGAAGGTATTACTACACCTTTTCATGAAGAAGATACCTTTGATTTTTATATAATCAATGCTCAATCAGAAAATCAGTTGGGACAGTTTATATTTCCTAAAGATATTTTGATTAAAAAGGGAATTATTTCTACAAATCAGAAAGATGGTAAACGTGGTTTTAGAGTATA
The DNA here is from genome assembly GCF_003970675.1 of Flammeovirga pectinis. GTDB lineage: Bacteria > Bacteroidota > Bacteroidia > Cytophagales > Flammeovirgaceae > Flammeovirga > Flammeovirga pectinis. The sequence goes on along the minus strand of NZ_CP034562.1, from coordinate 4,923,415 downwards.
TCCAGAATGGGATATGCCTACAAGTAAGCAAGCAATAACAACGCAAATTTGGCAAGCTGATTTCTTTTATCAGCATAAATAATATTTTTTTTAATTTTTTATAGGGGTTTTAAAATGGTTTTACCCTACTAAGAGTGAAAGCAATAAAAATTTAAAAAAAACATTATGAAAAATAAAGAAATACTCAAATCTAGCATTCTAGTAGCTGCAAGTGCTGTAGTTGCTATATTAACTGCCTTCAACTTTAATGCTGCTGACAGAAAAGAAATTCAAAACAACCATGAATGGGACGAACTTAAAGAAGTGGTAATTGGTAGATGGGTGCCTAATACTTTTGTTGTTCCTAAGGTAGATTTAAACCTAAAAGAATTCTTTCCTTATATTCCTGACGCATCATGGGATTACATGAAAAAGATGGAGAATAATACTTTATCAAATGTTTTTCCTAAAGACGATCAAGAATATTTTGATGAACAAGAAAACCTTGTAAAAACATTAAGAGAACTAGGTGTAATTGTACATCGACCAGACGAAATTGAAGTTGGTGTTATCGGGACTTCTCAATGTTATTCTCGTGATCCAATTATCACAGTCGGCAATAAGTTTATAATTACTAATTTATACAACGAAAACCGTCGTCAGGAGACACCAAGTTATAGAAGAATTGCCCTAAATATGGCTAAGAATTACAATGGTGAAGTGGTAAGCATGCCTTCTTTAAAAGCTGGTTACCACAAAGATAATGTCTATTTAGAAGGTGGCGATGTATTTGTTGCTGGTAGCGATATTTATGTAGGGATATCTGGTAATGCCTCTAACATGAAGGGTGTGGAGTGGTTACAAAATGAATTAGGCAGTGAATATACTGTTCACCCTATTCCGTTAAAGCCTAATGTTTTGCACTTAGATTGTACATTAATGCTTATAAATAAAGAGCAAGGTATTATATGTAAGGAAGATTTTATTGATTTTGAAGCTGCTCCAGAAAGTTTAAAAAATAGAGAATGGGTAGAAGTTGAAGCAGAAGAAGCACAAATAATGGCTACAAATGGTGTTGTTATTAATAGTAAGTCGATTATTATGTCTGATGCTTTCCCTAAAGTTGCAGACAGAGTGAGAGAAATGGGAATTGATGTAAAAGAAATTCCTTTTAGAAAAGCAAATTACTTTGGTGGTGGTTTAAGATGTAGCTACCAACCTATTTTTAGAAATTAATAATCACATTTATTCTCATGATAAATAATAGAAATAGTTTTTAATAAATATAAATGTTTTCATTAAGGCCGTTGGTTAATTCCTTCGGCTTTTTTTGTGTGTAATAGATGAAGTACTTGTATAATTTTTAGGGTGATATATAAATCAAAGAAAGTTATCACAATAAGATGTTTACTGTTAACTATTGAATTGTAGGAATCAACTTATATCTACCATTAGTAATTGATTTAAGCAGACAAATAACCCAATTTATAGACTACAACTTGATCATGAAAACTAATAAAATTATATCAATAATGTTTACGACTATTAGATATCAGATTATAGAAATAAAACTGACAGATACCTCTTTCTATGATGATAAACTCAGGTAAACTTAAATACCAATACTCACTCTTTAAGTGGTACATAATGCAATGAGGTGCTTCAAGTATATAGTTTTTCCTACAATAGTAATAGAAAATTAAATGACGTAGAGGGAGCTTAATAAAGTAGTATATATAAGGCTATTTGATATCAGATTATAGAAATAAAACCTGACAGATACCTTTTGCTATGATGATAAACTCAGATGAACTTCAATACCAATACTCATTCTTTAAGTGGTACACAATACAATGAGATGCTTCAAGGTATATAGTTATATAAGTACCAAATAGAGACTATAAAAACATAAAAAAGCACTACTTCAAAATCTATAAAAGATTAAAGTAGTGCTTAAAAGTCTTTAAATGATTACAGCCAAATATTAAAATTTATACGCTATACCAAGTACAATTTTATTACATCTTGTTGCAGGGTTTGATTGTAAATCATAAATTAATTTACCACTCAAAAAGATATGTTTACCTACGGGATAGTTACCATCAATACCTACCCCTGCCGTTGTAGACATTCCATTCATTAAAGATCTTCCACTAATATATTCTGGAGATGCATTGGTATTATAATAACCAAAGGCACCAATTGAAGCTCCATTTTTGAAATGCCTCGATACATTGCCTTCAAAAACAACTGCATCTCCTAATTGTCTTTCTGCTTCTTTTCTTGCCACTCTATGTTCATAAATTATTCCTCCATTTAAAGACCATTTTCCATCTGCTAAATACTGTGTTGCTTTTAGGTTCGCAAAATGGGCATCCAAAGGTAATTTTTGTCCATAAAGGTAAGAATAACTTGCTTGTAGTTTTGTTGTTCCTAAATCCCAAGACAATTGTAAGGGGACAAAAAATGTTACAGGAAAAAATCCATTTTGATAGTTTCCATCCATAATTCTTGGCTGAGAGATCATAACAGAATACTTAGCGCCTAAAATATCTACGCCTGTATTCCATAATACAGATACTGCCATAAAATTCATATGCTTAGAATGTAAAGAAGCGACACCAACAAATACACCATCTCCAGAATAAGTTGCTGCATTTGCATTAGTAGCTCCTCCTAACGAGGGAACAGATAAAGTACCTAACATTTGTCCGTAACTTAAAGCGGATAACATTAGTACCATCGAGCAAGTCAATATTATATTTTTCATAGTTCTATATAAAGGTTTCATATATAGAAGCGTATAAAGAGTATAAAATCCCTACTCCCATAACAACTTTACTCCTTGTTATTTTCTAACCATTCTAATCTTCTTTCGTCTGGAAGATGTGTTATTTTGAAATCTTCAAAAGTAGCATCAAAACCGCTACCATCAGGACTTGCCGCCATCATCCCTACCATTACAGGCTTATGGTCTGGTAAATAAGCAAGGTTACTCATCTGATAATTCTTACCATCTAAAGAGTAAAGTATTTCTACTGCATCACGTTTTTTTATTGCCTTAATCCAAATTGATTTTGGCTTTTCTTTTAGTGCTATAACACTCCAACTAGAATGGCCATTTGTTACCACTGCACTAAAATTATATACACCATCTACATATTCAATTCCTGTTTTTATCCAATGCTTTTCGTCTACCCTCAGCATTAACCCCATTTGGTCGAAACGTGTTTTATAGGCTCCTGTAATTTTTACAGATACCTCAAACTCACCACCTCTATTTGCATAATAAAAAGGACCATCGTCTACGGTAAATCCATAATGGGTTTTTCTCCAATAATCAGTTTGTGGAGTAACAAACATTTTAAGTGTATTTCCTTTTACGTCCCATTTATCTGGTGCATTAAACCATTGCATAGAAGATAAATCTTGAGCATTGGTTATTACAGATATACTCAAAAGAGATAATAGAATAAGTAGATTTTTCATTTCTTCAATTTTAATAAAACATAGTTTTGAAATCTAATAAATGAATTACTACTCTTCAAAATCTTCTTGTTAAGGTTATTAATCAAATACTAATAATACAGTTGTATTTCTCTTTTAGGGTTTCTTCTGGGCTATTTCCCTTTTGTTATTGATAGTAATCACATCAATTTTAATTACAATAACATGAGAATAAAATCAATGCACATCTTCTTTTTATTAGGGTGCTTTATTGCATTTAATACTCCCTCAATTGCACAGACTGTAAGTGTTCAAATTAATGTAACAGGTCTAAGTAATTCTAAAGGAACGATAGTAATCGGCCTTTATAAAAGTGCTACTGACTTTCCTGAATATGAAGCCAATTATAAAAATGCTACAGTAGACACCTCTTCACCAAGTTATACTTTTAACAACTTAGAAGAAGGAACTTATGCAATTGCGGTTTGGCATGATGAGAATAATAATAAGAAGTTGGATAAAAACCTGTTTGGTATTCCAAAAGAAAAATATGGCTTCTCTAAAAATAAGTTTGGGAAATTAGGACCTCCAGATTTTGATGAGGTATCCTTTAATGTGAAAAATGGAAAGACAACTACTTTTAAAATTAAACTTAAATAAGCTATGAAAGTTTCTACATATATCAATGCACATAAAATTTTACTTATACCTGTAGTTTTATTTCTAATGTGGTATTTCAATAACTGGTCGACAGAAGCATTTATCTATTTAGCAATACATGGTACTTATTGTCTATTATGGTTACTAAAACACAATATGTTTCCTGATAACCGCTTTAGTGAGAAACAGCCTTTTCTAATTGGCTTATTTTTTATATTTCTTCCTCTTGGAGGCTATTATATTGCCCCCTATTTATTAATCAGTAATTATGTAGTACTACCTCCTTATCTTTTTGTACTGGTAGTATTTATTTATACACTTGGCATCTTTTTACACTATGTAAGTGATGCACAAAAGTATTTTACCTTAAAACTTCAGAAAGGATTAATTAATGAAGGGTTATTTACTAAAACTAGAAACCCTAATTACTTAGGTGAAATTTTAATCTATTCTGCTTATGCTATTATGGCAATGCATTGGATACCTTGGTTAGTTTTAAGTGGCTGGGTATTTGGCTTCTTTTTAAAGAACATGATTAAAAAGGATAAATCAATTTCTAGACACGAAGGATTTATAAATTATAAGAAAAAGAGCTGGTTACTTTTTCCTAAACCATAATTAATAGCCTTATCAGAAAAAAATCAATTGTTTTATAGGGTTCTGTTCTGTCTTTTACCCTTCTATTAATGAAACACATAGATGAATAGGTTATGACAACTAAAGAACATTTTAAATCGATACTCATTTTATTATCAATCACATTACTTGTAACAGTAATGATTACAGATTTTACACCACATTTTGTGATAAATCTAGATAATAATACAGTAGAAAAATTTAGTTCTTGGTTATTTAATCATCTATTATAAGATAAGTAGATAGTATTTTGTTCTTAGCCACAACACATATAAGTCGTTGATTTTTAATTAAATCAATGACTTATTTATTTTATCAACATTAAAATTTATACCTTCAATAAATAAACAATTATACTCATCTCATTAAATAAAAAAACAAATAATGCTCACTTCAACTTTTAAAGTTTTTAAAACAAACAGAGGTATCTATCAGAAATTTCTTGAAGGATATACGCTAGAACAATTAAATACAATACCAGAAGGCTTTAAAAATAATCTTTTATGGAATATTGCCCATGTAATTATTGTACAACAAAGTCTAGTTTATAAACTTAGTGGTACGCCAACTTATGTTCCAGATGCTCTTATTCAGAAATATACAAAAGGTACAAAACCAGATGGAAAAGCTACACAAGAAGAGGTAGACGAACTGAAAAGGCTAGTAATATCTTTAGGAATTAAAATGGAAGAAGATTATAAAGCAGGGAAATTTAAACAATTAAAAGAGTTTACAACTTCAACAGGTTTCACACTCACAACTGTTGAAGATGCTATAACATTTAATACCTACCATGAGGGGATTCACCTTGGGATAATGCTAGGGTTAAAAAAATTTGTATAACAATAAGCCTTGTAGAAAGTTACTTCTACAAGGCTTATTGTTTTATTAAAAAGGAAGAATATAACCAAGGTCAATACTAAAACTAGTTTCTTTCTGAGTGATATTATATTCATATGAAGCACTCACACTAAAAACTTTATCCCCTAAATTAAATTGGTAAGATGATATAATCCCTGTACTCCAATCTCCATTTACCCATTGATACTCTTTCTGAGGATTACCATTTTCCATTACACCTTTGCCTATTCCTGTACCTACCGACCATTTTTTTGTAATAGCATAAGATACCGTTACTGCTACTGAAAATGTAGCATTTTCTTCGATAATTTCTTTCTTTTCAATCTCATTATCCCACATAAGAACAGTACCTATAGAAAACGGACTATCTTTAATTCGTCGTCCATAATCTAGACTAAAACCATAGAAATATGCATTTTTATCTAGCTGCTCTCCATAACTACCTGCAAAACCAATTGTATTTTTTTTATCCTGAAAAGGTGATGGAATACTAGTTAATTGTGCAAATGATACTGTTGGAAATAGAAAAATGAAAAATAAGAATACTCTAAATAGTAAATTCATAGTCTTGACTATTATAAGAATATCCTCACCATTAATCTATAAGATTCTAACTGAGAGTTAACAAGTTGCCTAGAAAAACACCCCACTTGCAACTTATTTTCAATGAGCATATAATTAAATTCTATCTCACCTCCGTAATCAAACTGCCCCATGTTAGCAAAATTATTCTGTATATACATTGGAGTAATTATAAAGTAAACCTTATCAGAAATATTGATAGTATTCATTATCTGAAATGTTGCTCCATGCTGTGTAACACTTTGTTGTTGTCCTTCTTGCCATCTTTCTCCAAACTGATAACGATAAGATATAATAGGCCAAATTGAAAACTTTTTACTGACCATAATTCCTGTAATAATACCAGGAGAAATACTCCATAGGCCAGAGCTAATTCCATCTCTTGGATCGCCCATTGGTGCAAAAATATCTAATGATAGCCCTAGCCCTCCAAATGTTTTATCATAATCTACATAAGGAACGTAGAAAGACCGAATTCTTAAATCTCCTAACCCTGCCTTTTGCGTTTTATGATTATACAGCATAGGTATTTCTATTGTTGTCTGAAAATCTTTTAAAGCATAACTGACATTAAATCTATACCCTGTTAACTGCGTACCGTCTTTAAGGTCCGTCATTTCAAAATTATTATTTAAGCGGGTATATATATTGGTAGGTTTAGAGGGATCTATATACTCTGTTTCTTGTGCTATAGAGGTTAACACAGCACAAAAAAAAAGTAAGAACATAATGATAAATTCTTTATTTATTTTCATAGTAGTTAGATTCATAAATTCAGATACTCTTTTAGAAAGAAAACTCCTTATTTCACTCAAAAATGTAGAGGGAGTCTTCTTAACTAGAAAAGTGTAAATGAGAGTTGAAATCCCTATTTAAAAATCACTTTAATAGAGAGTTGTATCTAACTTTGATTACTATTACTATAAAAAATATAGGCTTGATCGGGTAATCTTTATCTTATTTGGGTTAATTGAGAGTGAAATTTAATCCATTAGATCATCATAAAATTAATGATCTAATGGATTTTTCTATTTAAAACTTCTTCTTTAAATACTTAAGTGCCGTAGCATTGGCATTTTTAGCATCTTTCTCATTATATCTATCAGAAGATGGGTTTGCAAAAGCATGGTCTGCAGCATACATTTTTACTGTTACTGTCTTCTTCGCTTCTTGCATATGATTTTCAAAATTGGCAACAACTTCTGGGTTAATCCATTTATCTTTCTCTCCAAAAATTCCTAAAACATCGCAGTTTAACTGAGACAATCTATCAACATCTTTTACAGGCATACCATAATACATTACACAACCAACTGCTTGGTCTTTAAGTTGAAGTGCTGCCTGTAGAGACCAACCTCCACCAAAACACCACCCAATAGTGGCAATCTTAGCATCTTTGCCTACAAAAGCTAATGCTCCTTGAATTATTGAGGCTGCTCTTTGCGGATCGCATGCTTTCATTAAAGCACCAGCTTGTTCTCTTGTTGTTCCTACCTTTCCGTCATAAAGATCTAATGCAATTACATTTACACCACCTAACTCCTTAGATAGACGATCAGATTCATTTCTTACGTAATCATTTAATCCCCACCACTCATGAAATACAAATAAATATTTAGATGATTTTTTAGCTGAAGGAACATAATACGCTTCTCCTTTATCTCCACTCGCTACATCAAAAGAAATTCTTTTTCCTTTAAATGATTCAGTATTTAATTCCCTGTCCATACTGTGCATTTTTTTAAAATCCTCTTGATTTGTAAATGCAGCAAAGCTTCGGATTGCATCTATGTCTGCATGACATAAAACTGCTTCTTGAGGTTTTTGAGGTTCGTGCATTGCTAAAAATGCCGACAATGAACTAAATGATACTAAAAGAGCTAGATAGGTGAGTAATGATTTCATAATAAATAAATTGTTGAAAGTTTGAAATAATAGATAACTACCAATCTAAAGAATTGTTCTCTCTAAATAAAAAGTTAGTAGCTTTAGTATTCGACTTATTACAAAAAATTAATCAGATGCTTTCATATACAGACAACAAATCTACGCTCCCCACTTTAGTACTCATTCATGGGTTTTGTGAGACTAAAAATATATGGAAAGAATTTCAAACTGTAATTACTCCTTATTTTAGAGTTATTTGTATAGATCTTCCGGGGTGTGGCCAAAGTAACCCATTAGTCAAAGAGCAACCTTTACTCTCTGATTTTGCAGATGAAATTTACAGAACTCTTCTCCAACTCAATGTAAAAAAATGTACAATGATTGGTCATTCATTAGGAGGGTACGTCACATTAGCCTATGCCAATAAATACCCACAAACATTAAATGGCATTGGTCTTTTTCATTCTACCGCCTTTGCTGATGACGACGCAAAGAAAGATGTTAGAGTTAGAGCTGCAGAATTTGTTAGAGACAATGGAATGAAAGCATTTGTTGCTCCTATGATCGCAAACCTTTTTGCGCTAAAACATAGAGAACAATTTAGAACAGAGATAAATGCTATCATAGAAGAAGCTACACATGAAAGTAGTGAAGAGACGGCAAAAATATCTTTAGCTATGGGGCTCAGAGAAAACCATACTCCATTACTTTCATCACTATCGATACCCGTATTATTTATTATCGGAAAAGAAGATGGTGCTGTGCCTCTTGCCAAAAGTATAGAACAAGCACATTTACCTAAAGATGCTCATGTCTATTATATGGCAGATGTTGGGCATATGGGAATGTTTGAGGTACAAACAAAAGCACAACAAATAATTCTCAACTTTTTAACGTATGCAAATAACCAAGTCAATGCATAAATAGTTAATAATATAAGGTATTCTTAAAGTGTGATTTCTAAGCAAAGGAATCACACTTTTTTTGTTCGGGAATTTTTGCACATTCTTCGGGGAAGAACGCATATCACTACATCAGCTAAATACTACACCTTTGTATTGTTCATTAATCATTAAAACAAAAAGAAAATGAAAGCAATACAAAATATCGAAGAGTACAATCAATTAATCGCAAACAGTAACAACACTCCTGTTCTATTAGATTTCTATGCAGATTGGTGCGGACCTTGTCAGACTTTACTTCCTACAGTAGAAAAATTATCAAAAGAGTACGAAGGGAAAGTAACTATTCAAAAGGTAAATATTGAAGCTGTTCCGGAATTAGCAACACTTCATAAAGTAAGAAGTATCCCTAATTTAGTTTTCATCAAAAACGAAAAAGTAGTAAACACACATATTGGTTTGGCGTCAGAAGCTGATTTAAGAACCAATCTTGATACACTTTCAAACTAATTTATAATTCATTAATTCATCATTCAAAAACAATTATTATTATGTCACAATTTACAATTCCAACAAGAGCAGAAGTTTCAGAAGGTAACCAAGCTATTTTTGATAACCTTAAAAAGAACATCGGTTTTGTTCCAAATTTATATGCCTATTACGCTAAAAGTGAAACTGCTTTACAAGATTATTTAAGTTTCCAAGGACGAAAAACTAGTCTTTCTAATAAAGAAAAAGAAGTTGTTAACCTTGTTGTTAGCGAATTCAATGGCTGTCAGTATTGCTTATCAGCACATACACAATTAGGTAAGATGAATGGTTTTACTGAAGAACAAATTCTTGAAATTAGAAGCGGAAAAGCATCATTTGATTTTAAATTAGATGCATTAGCTCAATTTACTTTAGCATCTGTAGCAGAGAAAGGAAAATTAAATGAAGAGCAAAAAAGTAATTTCTTTGGAGCAGGATATACAGAAGAAAACCTTATAGATACAACTATCGCTATTGGTGATAAAGTGATTAGTAATTACATCCATAACCTTACTAATTTCTCTATCGACTTTCCATTAGCTCAACCTTTAGAGGTTACAGAAAATGCATAAATAATAATTTATTTATTGTATGTACCACAAAGCAGATTTACCTTTAAAAGTAGATCTGCTTTTTTAATTAATTATGTTATGAAATTCACAAAAGAAACTGGTGAGTATTTAGAGATTCTAGAGATCACCTCCGCTAATATATCTTCTGTTATAGAAAGTAATGCCAATAAATTAACGGTATTATGGTTTGATTCTGATGAGAATATTTTAGCTGTAGATGGCGTTGAAGCTACTTACTCTACAGATGATATTATCTTCTTAACTGAATTTCATAAAATAGAAATTAAAGCAATTAAACATGCAAAATTATTAAGGTTTAATAGACCATTTTATTGCATTTCTGAACATGACGGGGAAGTGGGTTGTAAAGGCTTGCTCTTTTTTGGTTCTGCTAATCTTCCTTTTATTCATATAAGTAACGAAGATAAAAAGAAGTTAGGACCCCTCTGGGATGTTTTTTTAAATGAGCTACAATCTGAAGATGAGCACCAACTAGAAATGTTGCAGATGCTACTTAAAAGGCTTTTAATTCTTTGCACTAGAATTTATAAAAATCAAACAGATATAATAAATGCAGATAGTGATAAAGTAGACTTAGTAAGAAATTTTAATTACTTAGTAGAAACTCATTTTAAAAAGAAACATACGGTAGCAGAGTATGCAGATCTTTTAAATAAATCACCTAAAACACTATCTAACGTCTTTAAACTCTTTGGACATAAAAAACCTTTACAGTTTATACAAGACCGTATAGTCTTAGAAGCAAAACGACAAGTAATCTATACAGATAAATCTATATCTGAAATTGGGTATGAATTAGGTTTTGATGATGTACAGACATTTAGTCGTTATTTTAAAAAAATTGAAGGAGTATCTCCAACAGATTATAAGCAAACAAAAAAGGTCAGTTGATTAAATCAACTGACCTTTTTTTATATCTCGTATCGAGCAATTATTTAGCAGCTAAAATAGCAGCATATTTTTTTGCATCGTTTGCTTCTTGAACTTTAGGATACTTACCTAATAAATCGTTATAAGTATCTAATGCTTTTGCATTGTCACCTGCAGCTTCATAAGTAAATGCCAACTTCATCATGTAAGATGGAGTGAATTCTTTATTTTGCTTGTAAGCAATTGCTTCTTTGTAAGCTGAAATTGCAGCAGGATATTTTTCTAACTCAACGTTAGCGTCACCTACTAAAGCATAAGCTCTAGCTTGTACTAATTCGTCTTTAGCAGAAAATGCATCTAAATGAGTAATTGCTTTTGCATACTCACCCATTTTCATATAAGATACACCTGCATAGTATGTAGCAAGGTTTGCAGCTTTAGTTCCGCTATACTCATCTGCAATTTCTAAGAAACCACCAGTTAAGTTACCATCACCATTTAAAGCTTTTCCTAAAGAATCTTTTTCGAAGTAGAATACAGCTGGTGCTAATTCTGCTTGAGCTTCTGCGTTTTGCTTTTCTAGATTTACTCCGTATAAGAAATATCCAGCAACTGCTGCTACAACAATACCTACAGCTATAAGGATAGCATTTTTGTTTTTATCAAAAAAGTCTTGAGAATCCTCTAATCTATCTTGTAGTACTTCTGCACTTTCAAATACCTCAAACTCGCTATGCTCCTCGCCAGTATTACCTTTCTTTGCTGTATCGTGTTTCTTATCTTTCATGGTCTCCATGTATATTTATAAATAGGTCTTTACCTAATAAAAAATCTTTATAATTCAGTCGGCAAATTTAAAAAATATTCCACAATTATAATATTTTTAAGGAGTCTTTGTACTGAAAAATGATTAATAATACATTTTTTAATAAAAAAAGGCTACCCAAAACGGATAGCCTTCTCTTTATATTTTAAATATTTAGTAGAATTAAGAATTCACAAAAGGATAATCAGGTTCTACATAAACATCTGTGTATGCTTCAGATTTATCTGGATAAGGAGATTCTTCAGCAAATTTAACCGCATCTAAAACTCTTTGTTTTAATGACTTGTCAAATTCTTTTAATTCCTCTTCCGTTGCATATCCTTTACTTAAAAGTGTTTGTTTCACTTTCTCGATAGGGTCTTGTGCCTTGTACTCTGCTACTTCCTCTTTTGTACGGTATTTAGCAGGGTCAGACATTGAGTGACCTTTGTAACGATATGTTCTAAATTCTAAGAAGTAAGGACCTTTACCCGCACGGATGTGAGCAGCAGCCTCTTCCATTGCAATATGTACTTCTTCTACATCCATTCCGTCTACTGGACGAGAAGGAATATCATAAGCTGCACCTAATTCATATAAGTGAGTTACATTAGAAGTACGAGCTACTGAAGTACCCATTGCATAACCATTATTTTCTACAATAAAGATTACTGGTAACTTCCAAGCCATTGCCATGTTAAATGCTTCGTGCATTGCACCCTGACGGATTGCACCATCACCAAACATTGTAACACAAAGATTCTTAGTTCCTTTGTATTTCTCTCCAAAAGCGATACCAGCTCCCATAGGAATCTGAGCACCAACGATACCATGTCCACCTGCAAAGTTGACTGATTTATCGAAAATGTGCATAGAACCACCTTTACCTTTAGTAGTACCAGTTGCTTTACCGTACATTTCTGCCATAATAGCACCCGGATCTGTACCTAACATGATTGGGTGAGCATGATCACGATATGCTGTGATATAATGATCATCCTTTGTTAATGCAGAAATTTGACCTGCAGCACAAGCTTCCTGACCAATATATAAGTGACAGAAACCTCTAATTTTTTGCTGACCATATAATTGTGCAGTCTTCTCTTCGAAGCGTCTGACTAATAGCATGTTCTCATACCATTCCCAGTATTGCTCTTTCGAGAAAGCGCGTTCTTCTTTCAGTACTTTTTCTTGAGACATCTCTTAAGGTTGTTGAGTGTTAGCGTCTCTTACATTAGATGACGAAGACGCTAAAAGATATTTTTAATTTTTCGTTTTCGCCCAAATATCCAATTTATAGAGTAAAAAAACAATCATTATTTAATTCAATCTTACTTATTATGGTCCATTTAATAGATTTACAATGATATTAGGCACCAAAATTATTTAACTACAGGTTTTTAAAGTCAAATTTCTGCTAAAGATTTTTTCCACAAAAGCTTTTCACAAGTACAACCTGTACCCATATGATATAATGCGATATCTGTAAATTCTATCTTTTTACCTACCTCTGCAACACATGTTTTTACATCACCTTGCCCAATTATAATATGAGGATTAAAATTGTTTTTGGCATAAGTAGAAAAGAATACATTTAAATACGCTATTCCAGAATAAGGCATTGCCTCATTTATTAAATAAAAATCTGAATTATCTTTTTCTGAGGCTTCATCAAAATGATACTTCTCTATCAATTTCACTAAAGAATAATGTAGGCCGTTTAGTGGGTTAGTTAACTCAAAATTCCAGCCTATTGTATTTTTATTATGCTGATATACACTTTCTATTTTTAATGATTCTAGTTCAAAAAGTGACATTGCTTCTAAGTAATCTTTTATCCTTGATAATACGAATGGATAATCATCTTCTGAAACACGGCACATTGCTATTGATAGATGAGGTATTGTAGTAGTCTCATTCAATTGTAATGTGCTTCCTACTAATGTTTGATTTATATCGACTATCTTTTTTTGCTCTTTTATAGAGGGCAATAACACTATATCTAAGGCTTTATATTTCATGGTGTATGTATAAAAAAAGAGTTGATAACTAATTACCAACTCTTCAATATTTATTCTCTATCGAACTTACTCAGTTCAAATACTTTTTGTAAAATCTGACGATCATGTACTGTGAAATCGGCTTTTCTACGAGCAAAAACACGTTCTGCAATTTCAACCATTTTATCTAGTTGGGCTACATCTTTAGAATCAATAGCACCCCAAGCAAAAGATGGAATATGTTTTGGCGGAAAACCACCACCAAAAATATGAGCACTTACGCCTACTACTGTACCAGTATTAAACATTGTATTAATACCTGCTTTACAATAATCTGCCATCATCATTCCACAAAATTGTTGTTGTGTACTTACATACTCACTTTTTTCGTAACTCCAGATTCTTACAGGCCCGTAGTTATTTTTTAAGTTTGATGTATTAGTATCTGCTCCTAAGTTACACCACTCTCCAACTACAGAATTTCCTAAAAACCCGTCATGGGCTTTATTAGAGTAGCCAAATATTACAGAATTATTGATCTCTCCACCTACCTTACAATGAGGTCCAAAAGAACAATCTTCTCTAATTTTTGCACCCATGTTAATTCGAGTTCCCTCTCCTATTGCACAAGTACCCTGAATAATTACACCTTCTTCTATTACAGCATTTTTACCAATATAAATGGGCCCTTTCTGAGCATTTAGAATAGCAGCTCTTACTTCTACTCCTTCCTCTACAAAGATATTAGCTCTACCATAAACAACCGTATGAGGATCTTCTATATGATGACTAATTCGTCCTCTAGTTACTTCATCAAAATCTAGAATAATTTGCTCCCTGTTATGCGTAAATATATCCCAAGGATGCTGAATTAAACTAACCTCTTCTAAAGGAACTTCAATTTTTTCAAATTCTTCTGGGTCGTCAGTCATCTTAGAATAATTAGTACTAGTATGTAAAACCAATACTTCCTTTCCACAAACTAACCCTTGTCCTTCCTTTAACTCTTCAATTCTTTTTAAAATAGAAGGGTTTGGACAAAGTGAACCATTAATATAATATTGATCACTACCATGTTTTACAGGAAACTTTCCTTGTAGATAATCTTCTGTTAAAAAAGAAACCTCACACTTTAATGCACGTTCCCACTTTTCATAAATTTTAAATATCCCTACACGTATATCTGCAACAGGACGTATAAATGTAAATGGTAATAGTTGTACCCTAAGAGTAGGATTGTCGAATAATATAATGTTCATGATATGATGATAATCTAACGGACAAACACTATTTGTATAGTGCGATTATGGGGCAAAGATGCACCCTTGAATGCTATAGACAAAATTCAATTAGAGATAATAAGGCATTTATTCTATTTATTTTGAGTAAGATAACCTGCTGTATTATGTCGTATTGGTGGAAATATCAGACATTACCAATGCATCATTATTACGTTCTACTGTTAAAATTCATTTTTTTTAAATGATTGATATTTTTTATCAACACATTACATAAGAGCTTAAGTAGTACTGTAAATCAATCTGTTACAATATTTTTTTTAAATGGAAATAGCCAAAAGCATCAATAATTAATAATTTGCTTTTCTACACTTAATAATTGTAAGTTTGGCTTAAGCTATAATTGAAAAAGTCAAAAAATAACTATGATGTAAATAATACTATTACTTCTTTCTAACCAATTGAATAGTAAAATCACGCTTCCTTTTTAAAATCTTCTTTCTAAACAAGTCTCCTCTATCTAAACTTGAGGCTTATCTTTCTATTACAACGCAACCGTTATGTGTTGTGTACATATCGTTATTTGTAAATAACAACTTATTCAAAATCACTTGAAGTAACGTAAAATTGGAGTACTCCCAATACTATTTTACAGCTTAGGACCAGCTATCCTAAAAACTTATATATCTACTAATTAATTTGAAATGAAAAAACAAAAACTATTTTTTTGTCTTAGTATACTACTAAGCACACTTCTCTCTATGCACGTTTTTGGGCAGAACCATGTTGAAATCCGGAACGAAAACCAAGATGCCCGTCTCTATGTTAATAACCAGAGATATATTATTAGAGGTGTCTGTTACCTACCTATTCCAAAAGGAGGTACATCGCCTACATGGGAAAATATCGATACTGATATTGCTTTAATGCAACAAGCAGGTATTAATACAATTCGTACTTATGCTCCTATTCTAGAGAATAATGTAATTGATAAACTTGCAGCAGGCGGTATTCGAATTATAATGGGTTTTGGCTATTCTGATCCAAGTCACCCGTATAAAATTGTAGATGGTACTTACATCGAATATGTAAACCAATACAAAGATCACCCCGCTATATTGATGTGGGAATTTGGTAACGAATACAATTACCATACTTACCCATCTGCAGAAGGTGGTTGGTTTGATGGAGGTCCAATGGAATGGTTTAATGCACTTCAAAATGCAGCAGCCAGTGTTAAAGCTGTCGATCCTCATCATCCTATTTCTACTGCACACGGTGAAAAGCCAACTAAATATGGTGATATGTGGGGAGACCCTATCGAAGTAGCTCCTGATGTAGATGTTTGGGGAATGAACGTTTACAGATGGACTGGTTCGAGTGGTGCAATTTGGGATTTTTGGTATTCTTTTAATGCACAAGGTAGAGTAAAAGGTGCTTACTTATCAGAAGCAGGAGCAGATAGCTATGATGTGAGAATTATGGCAGAAAACCAAGGTATGCATGCTGCTGATATGAAAGAAATACTTTCTCAAGTACTTACAGCTGTTAACCCAGAAGATGGTAAAAAAATTATTGATTGTGGATTAGGTATTACTCTTTTCCAATTTACAGATGGATGGAACAAAACAGGTAGCCCTGCCACCCACGATGTTGGAAATGTAGATTTACCGGGTTCATTCCCTCAAGATAATTTTAATAATGAGGAATGGTTTGGTATTACTACTATTGAACGCCAACCAAAAGAAGCTTTTTATGATGTTGCAGACATTTACAACAATTTAAAAGCTCAATTTCCTGACCCTCCAATGGGTGATGTTGGTAACACAGTTAACGTAACGGGTGTTACAGTAAATACATCAAATGTTACTTTATATGTTGGAGATCAGCTGACTATTTTTACTGAAGTTCTTCCAACAGATGCTTCTAATAAAGCAGTAATATGGTCGGCAAGTACAACTGCAGCTACTGTTGATAATGGAACAATAACAGCAACTCAAGCAGGTAATTCTATTATTACAGCTACTACTGTAGATGGTAATTTCTCTGCTACTTGTAATGTTACTATAGTAAACAGAATACAACCAACTTGTGATATAGATAGCCAACTTGAAGCTGAAAATTTTGCTACAATGAATGGTATCCAATTAGAAGCTACCACTGATATTGGAGGTGGACAAAATGTTGGTTGGATTGATGCTGGTGATTGGATACAATATGATATCGAATTACCTGCCTGTACTTATGAAGTCACTTTTAGAGTAGCAAGTCTTGATGGTGGCGGCATTTTAGAACTTAAAAATGAAAATACTTTACTTTCTAGTTCTCAAATTACACAAACATCAGGGTGGCAAAATTGGGCTGATATAACAGAAGAAGTGACTATTTCTGAAGCAATCACATCTTTATCAATTCATGCTCCTAATGGTGGATACAATATCAATTGGATCAAAATAAAAAGTAAAGAAGAAAATACAGTTATTACTCCAAATAGTATTGTATTATCTACTTCATCAATTGATTTAATTATTGGAGAACAGCAAACAATAACTGCTAATATTCTGCCTACAAATACAACGGACAAAAGTATTGTTTGGGCATCTTCTAACCCTACCATTGCAACTGTAGATCAGAATGGTTTTATTACTGCAATAAGTAGAGGAACGGCAGTAATTACAGGAACAACAAGTAATCAATTGAATGCTACCTGTACAGTTACTGTTCAAAATCCTATCATTAATGTTTCTACTATCAACCTAAATACAATAACGGAAACACTAATAGAAGGAAATAGCACAATACTTACAGCGACAGTTTTACCAGAAAATGCTACAGACAAATCAGTTACTTGGAGTAGTTCAAATACTGCAATAGCATCAGTCAATCAAAGTGGTCTTGTTACAGCAATTTCAGAAGGAACGGCAATCATCTCTGTGATTTCAAATGATGGAAATATATCAGCTTCAGCAACAATAAATGTAGAAGCAGACAATTCTATAAGTTGTAATTTTTCTACGTTAATAGAAGCTGAAACATATACTGCCAGTTTAGACGTTCAAGTAGAAAATACTACCGATACAAATGGTGGTCAAAATGTTGGTTGGATTGATGCTGGCGATTGGCTTGTTTGGAATGTAAACATTCCTGCATGTACATATAAAATTACCTATAGAATTGCGAGTGCTGTAAATGGAGGTACGATTCAGATAGAAGAAGCTGGAGGAACAAATGTATTTGGTCAAGTTACTTTTAATGGTACTGGCGGATGGCAATCTTGGGTAGATATTGAACAAGAAATTACTATTGAAAATGCTATTTCTGAATTAGCAATTTTTACTTCCACAGGTGGTTTTAATATCAATTGGATTAAAATTGAATCACTAAACCCTACCATTCCAGCAACATCAGTAACGATAAATAACTGTCCGACTGATGTAGCTTTAAATACTTCATATCAGCTTACAACTACAATTCTTCCTAACAATACAACAGACAAAACAATTGTTTGGAGTTCTTCGGATGAGAATATTGTAACTGTAGACCAAACAGGAATTATAAACTTTATTAATTTTGGTGAAGCTACAATTACTGCAGTTAGTTCTAATCAATTATCTGCTAGTTGTACTGTAGTTTTAGAAAATAGTAATGTTCCTGTTTCTTCAATCAGTCTTTTTGATCTACAAGAAAAAAATGAAATCACAATTGAAGAAAATGCTTCGTTTACGCTTTCACCAAGAATACTACCACAGGATGCTACCAATAAAAATATCAATTGGTCATCTTCTAATACTGCTATTGTTACTGTAACTCAAGATGGTACGATAATGGGTATTTCTGAAGGTAATGCAACAATAACAGCTATTACAGAAGATGGTAATTTGAGTACATCTGCCCCAATTGTTGTGACTGCAAAACCAATTGGAAATGGAGAACTTACATTGCTATGGGAAGATCAATTTAACGGCAATTCTTTAGACCCTAATAATTGGGTTATGGAAAACTCTAATGGCTGTGATATTGGCAATTGTAGTTTTGGAAATCAAGAGCTACAAGCCTACACAAATAGAAATGAAAATGTAAGTGTTGAAAACGGTAAACTTGTACTTACCGCTCGTAAAGAAACGCTCATGGACCGTGATTTTACATCTGGTAAAGTAATGTCTAGAGAAAAAGTAAATATTAATTACGGTGTGGTAGAAGCTAGTATTAAACTTCCTGATATGAACAATGGTTTATGGCCTGCATTCTGGATGTTACATACACGAAATAACTGGCCATATACCGGAGAAATTGATATTCTTGAAGCTGGAGCAAAAGCAATTGAAAAAGATGTAAACGAAGAAGTAAAATCAAATATTTTCTGGAGAGCTGAAGCGGCCGGTGTAGATGCTAATTTACAATGGGGTAATGAAGATGCTTTTTCTTATTATACAGGAGAGCAATCTGGCAAACAAGCGCACGAAGCATTTTTTGTTTATCGCTTATATTGGACACCAGATTACATTCGTACAACAATCTTACAAACTGATTCTAATGGAGAACCTATTCCATCTACAGAATATGAGATGTTACGTATTGATAACGATCCAAATAATCCTACTTTCCAAAATGAATTTTTCTCTGATGATAGCTTTTATGTAATCATGAACTTAGCCGTTGGAGGTTGGTTTCCTTTCAATCCAGATAATGGAGAAAATAATGCGGCAAATGTTACCGCTCTACCAACTCCCGGTTCGGAAAGAGAAATGCTAATAGATTATGTAAGAGTATATGCAATTGATGGTATTGGTGCTGTAAGTAGTGGTCCTGGATATGCAAATCCAATTCCTGCACCAAAATTTGGTATCTATGAAGATGGCACAGAAACAGCCAAAACTTTGGCCTACGGAGTAGATGCAGAACTTTGGGTTTGGTCTGGAAGTGATGTTCTACTTAATGCTGAAGCTAGTGTTTATGGCGATTCTGCATTAAATTTTACAATGCCAGCAAATACATGGTCTGGATTAGGTTTTAATAGCTCGGATGTACTAAACCTAAGTAATTACAATGGTGGTACATTAAGATTTAAAGCAAAAACAAACTCTTCAGAACCTTTCAGAATTCATACATGGACACGTACTGGTGGACGAGAAGTACAATTTGGAAGAGGTGAAAATGTTTATGGACTTGTTCGAGATGGACAATGGCATGATGTTGAAATTCCTTTAAATGATATTGTAGATAACTTATCAGAAGTAATTAGACCATTTATAATTGGTGAAACCCCAGGCAATACACCAAGTTCTGATTTAGAAATTGTATTAGATGAAATTCATTATGCAACCTCTGGATCAAATGCTAGATTAAATGAAAGTGCTCTTGCCCTAGAACAAGAAATTACAATAAATGCATATCCTAACCCTGCCACTAACATTATTACTTTAAATGGAGAACTTCAAAATTTCTCTCAACTTACCGTATTTAATATTGATGGTAAAATACAATTCAGCCAAAATATTGACAGCGAGTTAATGGTTGATATTCTAATCAGCAATCTGAAAACGGGAATTTACTTCATTCAGCTAAATGGAGTTGAACATTCTAAATCAATAAAATTTATAAAAAAATAAGTGCTAACTATTATTTGAGGTGGAGTTATTAACTCTGCCTCATTTATTATCTAATCTATACATCTAAATGAAACACACTACAAAACTAAAAAATCAACTACTCATTGTGTTACTGTTCTTATGTTCCAATGTAAATGCACAAAATTTTACATTTGGTACAATTCCAGATACACAAAACCTATCGGAATTCGATAGCGATGCCTGGAAATTAATGGGTCTTACAGGTTGGTACGTTGAACAAAGACAAGACTTAAATCTATCTTTTGTGGCCTCGCTTGGCGACATGACACAATGGGGTGATTATGGACAATGGCAAAGGGTACGTAGTGCATACGATCTATTTAAAGATAATGGAATGCCGTATGCACCTTGTCAAGGAAATCACGATCCTCAATTAGATAGATTTAATCAATATTTTCCAGAAAGTGAATTTATTGGAACACCTACTTATGGAGGCAATTTTAACGGAATGGAAAATGCCTATTACCTGTTTTCTGAAGCAGGAATGGACTTTATTGTTGTTACTCTTCAAACACACGATAATTACATTGGAGACTACGACCTTCCCTCAATTAATTGGGCAAATGATATCTTAAATCAATATGCTGATAGAAGAGCTATTTTTATTACGCATGATTTCTTTGAAGAAAGAGGCTTAATCAATGATGTAATTAAACAACATGATAATCTCTTTTTAGCTATCTGTGGTCATTCTTGTTCAAGAGAAGAATACTGGACAGAAACATCTCCTTCTGGAAATACTGTAAACTGTATAATGACGGATTACCAATGTGATGATGATAAAGGAACTACCCTTCGTTATTACACATTTGTACCAGAAGAAAATAGAATTGATGCATTCACGTACAATACTTTAAGTGGAAACTATGAAACGGATGCTAATTCACAATTCAGTATTAACTACCAAATGGAAAGTCTTCCATGCGAACTTCCACACCAAGCTTACAATGGTAATGTAGTAACACTTCCAGGTACTTTCGAAGCAGAAAATTATAATGAAGGTTGTCCGTCTATTCCTTTTTACGATACAGACGATACAAACCAAGGAGGCGAATACAGAACAGATGCTGTAGATATTGAAGTTTGTACAGATGGAGGTTTTAATGTTGGATGGACAGAAGCTGGAGAATGGTTAAACTATCAAGTGAATGTAACGACATCAGGTACATATAATTTTGATTTTAAAATAGCAGCTTTCGAAGGTGGAGGTAGTTTTCATTTAGAAGTTGATGACATTGCTATTACAGAAACAATTAATGTTACATCAACTGATGGATGGCAAAGCTGGTCTATTATTTCTTCTAATGATGTACTTCTAAACAGCGGTATTCAAAATATTAAATTAGTAATCGATCAAGGAGGTTTTAATATTGATAATATTACTGCAACAAGCGTAATAACTGAAATCCCTCCTAGTATATCACTTATAAACAATACTCCTACTTCACCTAAATCAACTGATGACATTACTATTTCTGCTACAATTACAGACAATAGTACTGTAGTAAATGCAGAGATTTTATGGAATAATCAAGTGAGTGTTTTAACAAATAATGGTGATGTATATAGTGGTGTTATTCCAGCTCAAGTAGATGGAACTATCATCAATTATCAAATAAAAGCTACAGACAATGATGGTCTTGTAACAATCACAAATCAGCAATCAATTACTGTAAATGATCCAGATATTAATGAGCCTCAATTAATTTGGTCTGATGAGTTTAATTATACAGGTTTACCAGATCCATCAAAATGGGGATATGATGTAGGAAATGGTGGATACGGTAATAATGAGTTACAGAACTATACAGAAAATCGCTTAGAAAATGCTCGTGTAGAGAATGGTCATTTAATTATTGAAGCAAGAAGAGACTGGCATCAAAATATAGAATATTCTTCTGCTAGATTAGTGACTAAAAATAAAGGTGATTGGTTGTATGGCCGTGTTGACGTATCTGCTAAACTACCCGGAGGAAAAGGTACTTGGGCTGCCATTTGGATGCTTCCTACAGATTGGGAATATGGCGGATGGCCAGATAGTGGTGAAATAGACATTATGGAAAATGTAGGTTACGATCCAAACACAGTACATGGTACCGTTCATACAGAAGCTTATAACCATAGAATTGGTACACAGTTAAGTAATAGTATAGATAAATCTACTTATCAGTCAGAATTTCATTCGTATTCTGTAGAATGGACAGAAGATAAAATGGATTTCTTTATTGATGGAGAAAAATACTTTACACATTTAAAACATGGTGGTTCTCCTGAATGGCCTTTTGATAAGCGTTTCCATTTAATCTTAAACCTTGCCGTTGGTGGAGATTGGGGTGGAGCCTTAGGTGTCGATTCTAATATTTGGCCACAAAGAATGGAAGTAGATTATGTTAGAGTTTATGACAAAGGTTCTTCTCAAGAAGTAGTTACTACTACGCTTCCTGGAAGATTAGAAGCAGAGAATTATTCTGATGCAGAAGGTATTCAGAAAGAAACTTGTAGTGAAGGCGGACAAAATGTTGGATATATTTCTAGTGGCGATTGGTTAAAATACAATGTAGATGTAACTACAGCAGGAAGCTATTTAGTAGAATATAGAGTTGCTAGTAATAATGGTGGCGGACAGTTAAACTTAGAGCAAAACAGTGGAAATACAATTCTTGGAAGTGTTACCATTCCAACTACCGGCGGATGGCAAACTTGGACAACTGTATCTGATACTGTTCAGTTAACTGCTGGAGAACAAAATATAGCAATTGGTATTCCTTCTGGTGGATTTAATATTAACTGGATTCAGTTTACTGCTATAACTGACATTCCAAATAATGTAACACCTATCAGAATAGAAGCCGAAGCATATTCAATTATGGATGGGCTTCAGAAAGAAACATGTAGTGAAGGTGGTGAAAATATTGGCTATACAGACCAGAATGATTGGGCTGTTTACGATGTAGAAATTCCTGCAGGTAACTATGAAGTTAGCTATAGATTTGCAGCAATGAATAGTGGTGGAGAAATTCAACTTGAAAAAGCTGGAGGCGGAGGAGTCTTTGCTAAAACTGCTATTGGCAGTACTGGTGGATGGCAAACTTGGTCTACTGTTTCTGACCAAATTTCTATTACTGAACCTATCAGTAAAATTGCAATAAATATTAGACAAGGTGGTTTTAATTTAAATTGGATTGAGCTAGTTCCTCAATCAAGTAATGCAAGAAGTATCGCAAGTACTTCTACTCTAAAATTAGAAGAAACATTACGCATTTATCCTATCCCTGCTACAAATAAATTGACTATTTCTAATTTTAAAAATCAAATAGTTGATCTAAATGCATATAGTCTAGATGGTAAAAAACACCTTTTAGATAACAGTAATAATACTATTGATATATCATCGCTTAAGAAAGGAATTTATATTCTTCAATTAATTGATGATAAAGGAAAACTACATACCAAAAAGTTTATCAAGGAATAGGTTTAACTTGTTTAAAGTATTAAAAAGCACTCTTAAGGAAGGTATTTTCTTTAAGAGTGCTTTTTTATTTAGAAGTCTAAAAGCATATTAATATATTCAGATAACATAACCCTTTTATTGTTTGTTATTTATGAAAAAGTTCACCTCAATAGTTACCGATTTCAATAATCATAAAAAAGATATAGCTACCTTTTTTCAAGGAAAATTTATTTCAGATGATTATATAAAAATTGAATCTGATGTAGCTGAAGGCTTCATAATTTTTCATAAATTATCTGATAACGATCATTTTATTGTTTTCAATATACAACTGAAAGACGATGTTGAGTATGAATTAGATTATAGTAATGCTGAACATTTTGATCGGTTAGCAGCATTTTTTAATAACGAAACTTATGTAAAAAGTATAGATGAAGAAACAGATCAGTTAATTCAATATGATGGATTTTATACTTGCGATAAGGAAGTTCGGATTAAAGGAAAAATTAAGAAGGGAGACTTTTTACAACACATTAGTTTTTTCCATACTACTGATATTTTTGATAATTATATCAACGAAAAAGTCAGAAACTATTACAAGACACAAAAACACTTTTTGATTTATCTAGATAACCGTTCAGAATTAAATAATTTCAAGAAAACACTAATCAATATTTTCACCTATCCTCCTGAAATTTTAAATAAAGTGCTTAAAATAAAATTACATGAACTAAAGTATATTTTATTAGCAAGGTTATTTAATTTAGATATAGATAAACTATCAACTAAAAATACGTCTATCTCTAATTATCATTTAAAAATTATCTTCGAGATCAGAACTTCTATTCTTGAAGATTTAAGAGAGAAACCTAATGTAGGAGATTTCATTACCAAATACGGTATTCATAAAACACTCCTTCAAAGCTTATTTCAAGAAACTTTTGGGTATACAATTTATAATTTCTTTACTGCACAAAGAATGGAAAAAACCAAAGAAGCATTAATAGATAAAAAAATGAGTACAACAGAAATTGCTTATGAATATGGATTTAGCGATGTACAACATTTTTCTAAACAGTTTAAAAAATTCTTTGAGCAAACCCCAAGTAATTATTTCAAAAAATTTAATATAAAATAAAAAAAGCGACCATTGCTGATCGCTTTCAAATACCGAGAAATAGTTATTTTAGTGTTGTAATGCTTCACTAAATTTTACATTGAAAGATGCACTATCCCATGGGTCTAGTTTTACTCTAACAACATTAACACCTTTTTTACCTCGTAATTCTGTAAATATTTTGTCTAAATCATTTTCTGTCTTAGCAACATAACTTGATGTAGTTACACCATCTTCTCCGCCAAATGTCTCGGCTAATTGTTCATACTTCCATGGTAAGAAATCGTTGTAAGAACGCTCTTTACCTGGGTGAATCTGACGCTCTGCTCCGTAACCAGAGTTATCTAAAATAATTAATGTCGCATCTAATTTA
The DNA here is from genome assembly GCF_003970675.1 of Flammeovirga pectinis. GTDB lineage: Bacteria > Bacteroidota > Bacteroidia > Cytophagales > Flammeovirgaceae > Flammeovirga > Flammeovirga pectinis. The sequence continues at coordinate 4,897,853 of NZ_CP034562.1, read as the reverse complement.
TGCTCTATTATTGTAGAAAGCTCTTGTGCTGACATTAAGAAAGCGCCATCTCCAGTAATACTTATTACCTGACCTTTATCTGTGCTATCCTCACTATGAGCAAAAGTAGCTCCGATACTCATTCCAAAACCTGCGCCCAAAGAACCCCAGTTTCCACAACCATGAATTTGAATATCTTTCTTCAAACCTGCCTGAGAAGCATTAATATATCCTCCTGTATCTCCTACTAAAATATCTCCCGAATTCATGAAATTGGCAAATTGAACATACATTCTATCAATCGTTAGATCGTTATCTGTTGGTGCAAATTTATCTCTTCTTTCAAAGACAAATTTCCTTGCAGATGCATCAATCTCTAATTTCTTTGGAGTCAGAACTTGTACTTTTTCAGCAAGAACTGGTAGAATATCTTTTAAATAAACATCAAAATAATACTCTCCATTAATGATGACACAATCATTTAAAATATGAACAGCATCTTGATTTACTCCGATACTATCAGAAAATACTCCTGTATCAAACTCTGTATGTTGAACACCAAAAGTGATATTCAAATCAGCGTTCTCAATCATCTTATTTGTATAATCTTCTGAGACTTTACCTTGGTAAAAGCCGACTGCATTCGGGTGATCTTCAAAATGTGAGATCTTACCCGTAAAAACAGTTCCTACACAAGCATTAATATGAGAAATAACTTTATCTGTTGTCAAAATCATATTATTTCTCTGTAATAAAGGTCCTACTAAAGAGGAAATACTTTCTGACTTCTCTATCAATTTTGTAATCTGATCTACTGCATTATTAAGTGTAACTGTATTAGTTACTTTCTTATTAATATTTAAAGGTGTGGTTGGGTAATTATCCAACTCTGCCTGTTGTAAATCAAATGGTATTTCTAAATAAACAGGCTTTTTCTGAATAAATGAATCGATTAATAATGCATCTATTTCTGCTGCTGCTGTTTCTGTAGATGATACGCGTAATGTTCTTAATGTTATATTTTCCATTACTTTCATCGAGGTATCAAAATCTTGATCTACTAAGTGATGTAGTAATTTGGTACCTATCGTTTTAGAAACACTTCTTACCGGTGCTCCACATATTACTACTAATGGTGAATTATCTGCATAAGCTCCGGCAACTGCATTTACTGTACTTAATGAACCTACACCAAATGTTACCGCTACTGCACCAAAACCATTTATTCTTGAATAACCATCTGCTGAGTATGTAGCATTTAATTCGTTTCTACTATTTACGTGGCTAACTCCTGTTTTTTTATCTATTAACTCATCAAAAAATGGTAATACATAATCCCCTGGGATACCAAATAAATTATTTACGTTTAACTCGTTTAATCTGCCTAGTAAAAATTCTGAAACTGTCATAATGAAGAGATTTATATTTTTTTTGTAATTGTTTTTATTGAACAATACAAAGGTGCAGTTTTCAAAATGGACTTCGTGGGACAAAAAGATGCTTCTGTGGTAAAAAAAGATTTTTAAGAAAAGAGAAGAAAAAATTCTTTGAGCAAACCCCAAGTAATTATTTCAAAAAATTTAATGTAAAATAAAAAAAGCGACCATTGCTGATCGCTTTCAAATACCGAGAAATAGTTATTTTAGTGTTGTAATGCTTCACTAAATTTTACATTGAAAGATGCACTATCCCATGGGTCTAGTTTTACTCTAACAACATTAACACCTTTTTTACCTCGTAATTCTGTAAATATTTTGTCTAAATCATTTTCTGTCTTAGCAACATAACTTGATGTAGTTACACCATCTTCTCCACCAAATGTCTCGGCTAATTGTTCATACTTCCATGGTAAGAAATCGTTATAAGAACGCTCTTTACCTGGGTGAATCTGACGTTCTGCTCCATAACCAGAGTTATCTAAAATAATTAATGTCGCATCTAATTTATGCTCTATTATTGTAGAAAGCTCTTGTGCTGACATTAAAAAAGCGCCATCTCCAGTAATGCTTATTACCTGACCTTTATCTGAACTATCCTCACTATGAGCAAAAGTAGCTCCGATACTCATTCCAAAACCTGCGCCCAAAGAACCCCAGTTTCCACAACCATGAATTTGAATATCTTTCTTCAAACCTGCCTGAGAAGCATTAATATATCCTCCTGTATCTCCTACTAAAATATCTCCCGAATTCATGAAATTGGCAAATTGAACATACATTCTGTCAATCGTTAGATCGTTATCTGTTGGTGCAAATTTATCTCTTCTTTCAAAGACAAATTTCCTTGCAGATGCATCAATCTCTAATTTCTTTGGAGTCAAAACTTGTACTTTTTCAGCAAGAACTGGAAGGATATCTTTTAAATAAACATCAAAATAATACTCTCCATTAATGATGACACAATCATTTAAAATATGAACAGCATCTTGATTTACTCCGATACTATCAGAAAATACACCTGTATCAAATTCTGTATGTTGAACACCAAAAGTGATATTCAAATCAGCATTCTCAATCATCTTATTTGTATAATCTTCTGAGACTTTACCTTGGTAAAAGCCGACTGCATTTGGGTGATCTTCAAAATGCGAGATCTTACCCGTAAAAACAGTTCCTACACAAGCATTGATATGAGAAATAACTTTATCTGTTGTCAAAATCATATTATTTCTCTGTAATAAAGGTCCTACTAAAGAGGAAATACTTTCTGACTTATCTATCAATTTTGTAATCTGATCTACTGCATTATTAAGCGTAACCGTATTAGTTACTTTCTTATTAATATTTAAAGGTGTAGTTGGGTAATTATCCAACTCTGCCTGTTGTAAGTCAAATGGTATTTCTAAATAAACAGGCTTTTTCTGAATAAATGAATCGATTAATAATGCATCTATTTCTGCTGTTGCTGTTTCTGTAGATGATACGCGTAATGTTCTTAATGTTATATTTTCCATTACTTTCATCGAGGTATCAAAATCTTGATCTACTAAGTGATGTAGTAATTTGGTACCTATCGTTTTAGAAACACTTCTTACCGGTGCTCCACATATTACTACTAATGGTGAATTATCTGCATAAGCTCCGGCAACTGCATTTACTGTACTTAATGAACCTACACCAAATGTTACCGCTACTGCACCAAAACCATTTATTCTTGAATAACCATCTGCTGAGTATGTAGCATTTAATTCGTTTCTACTATTTACGTGGCTAACTCCTGTTTTTTTATCTATTAACTCATCAAAAAATGGTAATACATAATCCCCTGGGATACCAAATAAATTATTTACGTTTAACTCGTTTAATCTGCCTAGTAAAAATTCTGAAACTGTCATAATGAAGAGATTTATATTTTTTTTGTAATTGTTTTTATTGAACAATACAAAGGTGCAGTTTTCAAAATGGACTTCGTGGGACAAAAAGATACTTCTGTGGTAAAAAAAGATTTTTAAAAAAAAGAGGAGAAAAAATTCTTTGAGCAAACTCCAAGTAATTATTTCAAAAAATTTAATGTAAACTAAACCACTCTGCACTGAAAGTGCAGAGGTTTGGGGGGTAGGACTGAAAGTCCTACGCTCACTTCCTCTTATTCCAACATGAAGTTGGAATTATCGTCCATATCGCTCCTATGATGTTCTAAATAGTCGTTGACCATTTCGTCTGTAATGTTACCTGTACTCCAAGCGCCGTAACCTCCTGCCCAAAAATGCTTACCCCAATACCTTTTTCCTAAACTAGGATATTCTTGTTGAAGTAACCTTGAAGTTCGACCTTTCATACGTTTCAAAATATCACTAAGACTTTTAGTCGGAGGGTACTCTATGTGGATATGAACATGATCTTTACTTACAACTCCTTTTAGGATCTCAATACCTTCTACTTCACAAATTTGAATGAGAAGAGATCTACATCGTTTTTGAATATCTCCTTCTAGAACTTGATAACGATATTTAGTCGCAAAAACTATATGGACGGTCAACCTAGTCACTGTATGATGACCTTTTCTATACTCCTGTGTCATAATACTCAGAATGTAGTAGATTTTTTCGAAATACTAAAGTTCTGCACTGAAAGTGCAGGGTTTTAAACCCATTTATGAGACCAATAAAAAAAGCGACCATTGCTGATCGCTTTCAAATACTGAGAAATAGTTATTTTAGTGTTGTAATGCTTCACTAAATTTTACATTGAAAGATGCACTATCCCATGGATCTAGTTTTACTCTAACAACATTAACACCTTTTTTACCTCGTAATTCTGTAAATATTTTGTCTAAATCATTTTCTGTCTTAGCAACATAACTTGATGTAGTTACACCATCTTCTCCGCCAAATGTCTCGGCTAATTGTTCATACTTCCATGGTAAGAAATCGTTGTAAGAACGCTCTTTACCTGGGTGAATCTGACGCTCTGCTCCGTAACCAGAGTTATCTAAAATAATTAATGTCGCATCTAATTTATGCTCTATTATTGTAGAAAGCTCTTGTGCTGACATTAAAAAGGCGCCATCTCCAGTAATGCTTATTACCTGACCATTATCTGTGCTATCCTCACTATGAGCAAAAGTAGCTCCGATACTCATTCCAAAACCTGCGCCCAAAGAACCCCAGTTTCCACAACCATGAATTTGAATATCTTTCTTCAAACCTGCCTGAGAAGCATTAATATATCCTCCTGTATCTCCTACTAAAATATCTCCCGAATTCATGAAATTGGCAAATTGAACATACATTCTGTCAATCGTTAGATCGTTATCTGTAGGTGCAAATTTATCTCTTCTTTCAAAGACAAATTTCCTTGCAGATGCATCAATCTCTAATTTCTTTGGAGTCAGAACTTGTACTTTTTCAGCAAGAACTGGTAGGATATCTTTTAAATAAACATCAAAATAATACTCTCCATTAATGATGACACAATCATTTAAAATATGAACAGCATCTTGATTTACTCCGATACTATCAGAAAATACACCTGTATCAAACTCTGTATGTTGAACGCCAAAAGTGATATTCAAATCAGCATTCTCAATCATCTTATTTGTATAATCTTCTGAGACTTTACCTTGGTAAAAGCCGACTGCATTTGGGTGATCTTCAAAATGCGATATCTTACCCGTAAAAACAGTTCCTACACAAGCATTAATATGAGAAATAACTTTATCTGTTGTCAAAATCATATTATTTCTCTGTAATAAAGGTCCTACTAAAGAGGAAATACTTTCTGACTTATCTATCAATTTTGTAATCTGATCTACTGCATTATTAAGCGTAACCGTATTAGTTACTTTCTTATTAATATTTAAAGGTGTGGTTGGGTAATTATCCAACTCTGCCTGTTGTAAATCAAATGGTATTTCTAAATAAACAGGCTTTTTCTGAATAAATGAATCGATTAATAATGCATCTATTTCTGCTGCTGCTGTTTCTGTAGATGATACGCGTAATGTTCTTAATGTTATATTTTCCATTACTTTCATCGAGGTATCAAAATCTTGATCTACTAAGTGATGTAGTAATTTGGTACCTATCGTTTTAGAAACACTTCTTACTGGTGCTCCACATATTACTACTAATGGTGAATTATCTGCATAAGCTCCGGCAACTGCATTTACTGTACTTAATGAACCTACACCAAATGTTACCGCTACTGCACCAAAACCATTTATTCTTGAATAACCATCTGCTGAGTATGTAGCATTTAATTCGTTTCTACTATTTACGTGGCTAACTCCTGTTTTTTTATCTATTAACTCATCAAAAAATGGTAATACATAATCCCCTGGGATACCAAATAAATTATTTACGTTTAACTCGTTTAATCTACCTAGTAAAAATTCTGAAACTGTCATAATGAAGAGATTTATATTTTTTTGTAATTGTTTTTATTGAACAATACAAAGGTGCAGTTTTCAAAATGGACTTCGTGGGACAAAAAGATGCTTCTGTGGTAAAAAAAGATTTTTAAAAAAAAGAGGAGAAAAAAATTTGGGCATAAAAAAAACCACGATTCCAAATTTGAAATCGTGGCCTTTTGAGAATAAAGCAAATACTTATGCTTTCTTTCCGTATTTTTTGTTGAAACGGTCAACTCTACCTGCAGCTGAAATAGCAGCTTTCTTACCAGTATAGAACGGGTGAGATGCAGAAGAAATCTCGACTTTGAATAATGGGTGAGTTTCACCTTCAAATTCAATAGTGTCTTGTGTTTTAACAGTAGAACCAATAAGGAACTTCTCGTTACTAGTCAGATCGTGGAATACCACAGGTCTGAACTCAGGATGAAGATCTTTTTTCATCTTATAATATTTTTTTACTTAATTCTGTAATCCCAAATCGAAACGCAAAAGTAATACTTTGTATAATACTACACAATAATACAAGCATCTTATTCTATAACATCTCTGAATAATAAAGAAAAAACACCTAAATAAGTCAATTCCAAGTAGCTACACTTATCACTTTTGTAAATTTTTCTATTCTATGTTGCCTATTTTCAGCAAGTAATAGTAGAAGAAACTTACCATACACTCGTTCTCCAGAAGTTGTTTTACCATCCCATCTAACTACATCACCCATACCTATTTCAAAATTAGTTCGTAATGATGTTATTAATTGCCCTCTAACATTATATACTTCTAACCTAAATATTCTTAGAGGAAATTCATTATTATTTTCAATCAATAAATAATCATCTATTCCATCTCCATTGGTTGTAATTAAAGTTGTATTTACTATTAACCCACCAAAATTATTGGCATGAGCCGTACCCTTGTTATTTCTAGAATTCTTCTTTGTAGGTGTAGCAAAACCAACACTTTCAATAGCAGATGTCCAATTATCTTCTAAACTAGCCTCTTTATTATAATCTATTCTTTCTAAGGAAACATCTTCAATATTTTTTAAATACCCTTGATGCATTTTATCATTATAAAGAAACCGTTCTAAAATTTCATTGTGATTGTTCATTAAAACAACCCCTCCTTCTTGATTGGGAAAGGTGGGTAATTTTAATTCAAAAATATGATCACTTATGGCTGATGGGTAGAAATTCAATAAGTTATCAACACTATTTGTAAAAACATACCATGTTTTAGGAGGCATAAATAACGATTTTGTGGATAACTTTTTAAAATCAGAAATTCCTTCATTATTAATATTACCAATTTTATAATCTTTTAAATTGATATAACCACTTGATGCATTATAAATTTCCACAAAATCTTCATTAAGAATAGATGGATCGAAGAGTAATTCTGATAAAGATAATTGTACTTCTTTTGGTGATTTAATCAGCTGCTTTTTTTGAGGAATTAGACTGATATTTAATAAGCAATCAGAGATATTTTCAATACTAATTTCAACCTCTGAATTTATTTTTTTTTCATCCATAAAAAAGACCATTTCTCCCTGCCATTCTAATTGATTAAAAGGGATAATATCATCATTATATTTTACTATACTATTCTTTGATAATAATGGTGAAACGTCTTCATCAAATTGAAGATATATAGTATCATTTACGGCAAATGTCGCTATCAATTCTGGTGCTCTATAATCTTCTAAAAAACTAGTTATGGAATTTTTTTCTGCTGGTGTACCACCTCTATTATCCTCTGATGCTCTCCAGTTCTTTTTACCAACACAAGAGCTTTGAATATCAATCATTTCTAACGACCATCCTCCTTTTGCTTTCTCTCTATCCTGATAATAAAAAGGTGTATAGTTTATTCTTTGAAGTTCTTCATTTTCCTTATTATAAAGTACTATCTCACCTTCTGTATTATTTAAATTCTTCCAAGATTTTATACCAACACTATTAATACCATTTTCTAGAAAGTTATCAACATGTTCAAGTGGTGTTAGTAATAGATACTCTCTTGGTTTAATACTATTTATTGGTAGTTCAATTTTCACTCCATTCAATAACATTACACAATCACCAATATTAAGGTGTAAGTCGCTGTTATTGTATAGTTCTATGTATTCAGAAGTAGGTAAAGCCGTAATAGATGAATGATTAGTCATCAACTCAGTTATCAACAACTGTTGATAGTTCACTTTTGGTGATACAAAAAACGTTTCAGTACTAGAAAATTGGATATTATTGAAACAATCATAGAAGTTACCAACAGTAAGATTTACTAACACACCAGAAGGAATATTCTCATTAAGAGTAATATTCAATGTTGAGTTATCAACAAAATATGAGTTATTAACAGGGTTATCAACATTATTTATTAAGCATTGTATTGTACTTTTTAAAGAATCAAAGAAAACAGGTTCATTAAATAGAATTTGGATACTAACATTGTTGATAACTTTTATGTTTGTAATAAACGGTGGTTCTATATCTTCTAATTGTGCAAACACAGAATTTTCCATTCCTAAAGTACCTCCACTTAAACTGTTGGTAACTTTCCAGTTTATTTCAGACGTACAATTAAACCAAGGATCAATCTTTTCTAAGGTATAACCACCTTCAGCTTTGGTATTATCTTTATATGTTTTTTTTGAATAAAAAACTTCATCTACTATTAAATTATTATCAAGAGATAAAAGTTGTAATGTATCTCCTTCATTTTTTAAAATACTCAAATTTTCTATTCCTATTACATTATCATATTCGCTCCATAAATCAATGTTTTTAGCAGCAACAAGAATTACAAATGCATTTGGTAATAACGACAAATGTTCAAGTCTAAAAGTATCATTGTCTATTAATAATTTAAGCTGTGTTAATGATAAAGTATCTTGACTCAAATTCTTTAATTCAATGGCTTCAGAATTTGGTAATCCTACAGATGGAGATGGATCAATTAATAACTCATTAAATACAAGATCTCCAACACCTATTTTCTTAGGAGTTGTAAGCCTAAATAGTGTCGTTTCACTTTTATTTTCTGCTAGATCTCTTAACCCTTTTTCAACCTCAATTTCAAGTTCGCTTTCAGGCTCAAAATCTCTATCAAAAACCAATGAAATTTGCTTATTCAAATACGATATTTTACTTACATTATAACCTTCAATTTTATATCTATTTGGTAATAAAACATCATCCTTAATTAACTCTTCAGAACATTCTATCAATAATGAATTAGAAGACTTTAATACACAATTAGAGAGTACCGGAAGTTCATTGTCGATAATAAGTATAGTATCTAACACTGGTAATTTTTTGCCTTTACAATTTTCTAGTCCAACTATAGACAGATCATAACCCTTATTTTTAATCAGGGGATTAGTAAAAAACACATATAGACTATTCTCTTCAATTTTATAATTCTGAACCTCTAATTCAGTACTAGTTATTAAAAGTGGAGTTATATTAATTTTCTCATCAAAAATTAAAGTCGATAAATGCGTTGAAGAAGAAATCGTCACATTAATTTCTTGATAGTCGACTTTAAAAATCACATTATCAATTTCAATTGAATACAGTTTTCCACTTTCTAGAGCAGTTGTTGTTGATATAAAAAGTTTATTTTTTTCTTTTCTGACTTGATCTACACTAAAATCAAGTGGTTTTAAGTCAATGTTTTCAAGACCAACTGTATCAGTAAATGTTATGATAATCTCATTTTTAGAAAAAGCATAGATTTCTATTATAGATTGTTCTTCTTTAATTTTTTGAGATATACTATCTGTTAGATTACCATTTTCATCTTCTAAATTAAATAATTGTATATGAGCTATAGAAGCTAAATCAATAACATTGATAGATAAAATATCGCTTGGACAACTATTTTTTTGATAGTCAACTGCTCTCCCATTTACCTCAACTACTACATTTTGTAGAACAGGTTCTGAAAATTGAAGTAAAAGGCTGTCAGAATAATATTGTACAGATGTTAATAATGGAGGAATTGTATCGTATTGAAAATAAATATTCTTCTTCTTTAAAGAATTACCTGATTTATCTTTCAAATTTCTGATGGATAAACCGTAAGTCTCTTGTTCAATAAAAAATGTACTATCAAAAAATAATTGTACAGAACTATCATTACAAAAAACTTGAGAAGGATGTATTTCTTCATTAATCAAGGCATAATTAAAAATATCAATAGCTTCGATCTTATCTAATTCATCATTGAAATTTAAGGTAATCTTGTTCGAAGTATTAATCGTAAAATCTATTAACCTTGGTAATTGTGTATCAAACTCAAAGAAAAAAGAAGAGGTACTTATATTATTTTTATAGTCAGATAAATCATTTATTCTTAATTCAACTATTTCATTTTCTGGTAAAGGTGCAGATAATATGATAAAAATTGAAGAAGAATCATTGTTAGAAAATGAATAATTATCTATTGATATTTCTTCCTCTTTCCACTTTATAAAAATATTTTCAGAAGCTAAACTGTTGATTTCTTCAGAAAAATTAATCCAAAATGAATATGCATTTATGGAGTTTATAGAAATAATTACCGGAGGTATTAAATCTTCAAAAAGAAAATTAGAAGTTATAGAAGTATTATTCCCTGATAAATCACATACATTATTAATGGTGAAATTATAATTTTCATCAATTTCTAGTCCTGATGGAAACTCACAAAAAAGTGTATCAATATTTAAATAAATAGATGTTGCTATTCCATCAATACTAAGGTCTGAAATACAATTTGTGGCTAATTCTTCATTAAAGATAAATTGAATGATCGAATCACCAGAAAAGTTTATCTTTTCTAAAATCGGTACTTCATGATCTAATGCTTTTAAAAAATGATCTAAATAGAAATCATCATATAAAAAATGTTGACCTCTAGCTGCTGAAGTAAAATGTGAAGAAAAGCCTGTAAAAAATGAATCTGACAATGGCTCATGCTGAATTGAAACTGAATCAGAGAAGTCTGTAATAACACTCCATTCAGAATTTCCATCAAAAATAATTTTTAAATGATTCCATTCAGAATTTAAAGACTGAATAGGTGCCTTAATAATTAAGCTATCATTTGATAAAAAATAAATCTGATCTGCAACTTTAACTGATAAATAATTACCATTTAGATAAGACAATGAATCACTCATCAGAATAAAAGATGAATAATTAGTTTTCTGTAAATTGGTAGAGACCGAAAAATTGTGTTGAAAACTAAATTCCCAAATTAAGGTATCCGGATAATCATTTATCAAGATTTCATGAGGAGACAATGCGTAAACAGTGCGTTGTCCTGTCCCAGAAGTGCTATTTAATTGAAAATAACCATCATTAGTTTGCATAAACCACCCTTCTGGAATATTACCTGTAGAGGTAGAACCACCTAACAAATTGGTTGGTTGAGAAAAATCCTGATAAATAATACTTTGAGAAAATAGCGGAATCGTAAAAAACGATAAACAGTATAATAGTATACCGCTCAATAGAAATTTGTACATAGTAGTAAGAAAAATTATGAATCGTTTGCTAAAAAAGTCCTCAATAATGACTTCTCTCATTATTGAGGAAAACTTATATCATACACAAGTTGATAAACAACATTTACATTTGCAATGGATAATTCTGATAAAAGCGCACAGTCGGGAGCATTTATTGCACTCGGCTGTGTTTTTTTATGTAAAAAAGTAACTAATGTCATTTTTTTTAGTAAATCTGTGATTTTGATAGTACTTTTAAATCGCTTTTATCAGAATTATCCACTTACACACTAAAAAGATGAAATTGGTACAACCCTCTTGCGCTTTAAAAGCTAAGGGAAGCCAATCTTTATTTTCTTGTCTTACTGCTGAGCAACTTGATAAACTTCAGCCTCATACATGTCACTACTTTAAAAAAGGGCAACCGATTTTCCAAGAAGAATCGATGCCTACAGGAGTGTATTGTATTAGCGAAGGTTTAGTTAAAGTTACTAAGCTCGGCAGTAACGGAAAAGAACAGATTTTACGAATTGCCAAACCTGGTGATTTTGTAGGCTACAAGTCTCTTATCAAAGGCGGACGTTATAGAGCATCCGCAATTGCCATTGAAGACTCATCAATTTGTCTTATTCCAAAAGCTATTTTTATGGAGATTCTCCATGAAAATGTAGAGTTTTACCAACAAATTGTCCATTTATTATGCGAAGTAATTGACAGTGCAGAATCAAAACTGACTGACATTGCTTACAAACCTGTGCGTGGACGAATTGCTGAGGCATTATTACTCTTAGATAAGGCCTTTGAAGACAAAGAACAAATCACTCTTACTCGTGAAGATTTAGCAGGATTGGTAGGTACAGTTAAAGAAACTGCAATACGTATCATCTCTGAATTTAAACACGAGAAATTAATTGAGATTAATAAAAGAAGTATTAAAATTATTAATCCTGATGGCCTTGTGAAAATTAGCCATTTGTACGATTAAATTTTGATATAAAATTATCAGATTGAATTAAAATCATCAAAAAGAATCGAATAATTCTTTTTGATGATTTTTCTGTTTTTAAGCACTATATATTATGATTTTATTAGTAAAAAGGGTCTAAATCAAAAAATAATATTATTAAATTGATCTTTTTTTACTAAATCTCTTAATGGCACATTGAAATTTAGTAGTTTAGCGCGTCTAAAGGTACAACCTCCTATTTTTCAATAGGAATAAATTCAACTATTAAACAAACAAAACCACTTTTTTAGCCATGAAAAGAGATGAAATCATCTTTGATCTTATAGATCGCGAAAAAGAAAGACAACTTTCTGGTATTGAATTAATCGCTTCAGAGAATTTTGCATCTGAGCAGGTTATGGAAGCTATGGGAAGTGTATTAACAAACAAATACGCAGAAGGCTTACCTGGCAAGCGTTATTATGGTGGTTGTGAAGTAGTAGATGAGGTAGAAAACCTTGCTATCGACCGCCTAAAAGAACTGTTTGGTGCAGTTTGGGCTAACGTTCAACCTCACTCTGGTGCACAAGCTAATGCTGCTGTTATGTTAGCAGTATTAAAACCAGGTGATAAAATTTTAGGATTTGACCTATCTCACGGTGGTCACTTAACTCACGGTTCTCCTGTAAACTTCTCAGGAAAACTTTATAGTCCTTCTTTTTACGGAGTAGAACAAGAAACAGGTCTTATCGATTGGGATAAAGTTGTTGAAACTGCTCGTAAAGAAAAGCCTCAATTAATTATTGCTGGTGCTTCTGCTTACTCTCGTGAGTGGAATTACAAGAAATTACGTGAAGTTGCTGACGAAATTGGTGCTCTTTTATTAGCCGATATTTCTCATCCTTCAGGGTTAATTGCAAAAGGTAAACTTGATGATCCTATCAAATACTGTCATATCGTAACTTCTACTACCCACAAAACATTACGTGGACCAAGAGGTGGAATTATTATGATGGGAGAAGATTTCGAAAATCCTTGGGGTTTAAAAACACCTAAAGGAAAAACTCGTATGATGTCTTCTTTATTAGATTCTGGTGTATTCCCAGGAACTCAAGGTGGTCCTTTAGAGCACGTTATTGCTGCTAAAGCAATTGCATTTGGCGAAGCATTATCTCCAGAATATGGTGAGTATGTAACTCAAGTTCAAGCAAATGCTCAAGAAATGGCAAAACACTTTATTGCTAAAGGTTATGATATCATTTCTGGAGGTACAGATAACCACTTAATGCTAATCGACTTACGTTCGAAAGGTTTAACTGGTAAGATCGCTGAAAATACATTAATAAAAGCTGATATTACTATCAACAAAAATATGGTTCCTTTTGATGACAAATCTCCATTTGTTACTTCAGGTATGCGTATTGGTACTGCTGCGGTTACAACTCGTGGTTTGAAAGAAAGTGATATGGGCAAAATAGTTGATTTCATTGACAGAGTTTTAATGAATCACGAAAATGAAGAAGAAATTAATAAAGTAAAATCTGAGATAAATGAGTGGATGCGTAAGTTCCCTCTATTTACTTGGTAAATTTTAATTAATTACTTCAAAAGGGCATATTTCAATTGAAATATGTCCTTTTTTTTATAATTTGAACTAGTAAATTCTTCTTAATCTCAAATTCAAAAATAACCTAAATTATGAAAAGCAATCTATTAACTCTTCTACTTTTAAGTTCTATTGTTATCTCCTGTAGTTCTGGAGATGATAATATTATTACATCTAGTGATCCAACTATTGAGATTGAAAACCAACAAGAAATTTTAGAGGTATATCCTTTAGATACAATCAGCCTTAATGTAAAAGCAACAACAACTAGTAATGAGCCTATTAGTTCATTTACAAGTTATAATGATTGTGGAGAAAAACTCTCTAAAGACCCGGATAATGTATATCAAGATCAAGCTACTTATGAATATAAAGCAGTAGCACCATACGAAAAAGGTGATACTGAAATTCGTTTTACAGCTTTTACAGACAAAGGAGAGACTGCTGATATAATTCAAAAAGTAAAAGTTATAGATACTCCATATTTAATAGAGTTTGATAGTAGTAATGTTCCTCTAACTGCTTCAGATAAATCTACTTTTAGAGTAACTGGCTTATTAAAATCAAAAATTCCATTTAATGATATAAGTTTTTCAACTACAATCCAAGAAGGAGGTATACAAGCTGTTAATGATGATATATTACTTCCATTACCGCATACTTCTAAAGAAGGTTTCATCATCACAAAACATACTTATATTAAAGATGATAATGGTTACTCAATTTATACTTTTGATGTTACATATACTGTTACTGCAGAAGTGAATGATGGAGATCAAAATACTCCCCTACTATTTTAGATTATTTTAAATTTTCAATTAATTATAACTTTTATTATCCAAATCAAAATATAAAATGTTCAAGTAGCCCAAGGTTTGGAAGTTGGACTAAAACGGTTTCAATTCAATAAAAACTACCATTAATAACATGATAATAAAATTAAAGCACTCATTTTCAACAATGAGTGCTTTAATTTTAACACCTACTTTGGATTTGTTTAGAGATATATGATTGCTAAAGTGTTGGTAATCATAAAATAATATTCTACCTTTGCCCGTCGCTTACGTTAACCCGTAATGCGTGTTCAGGTCGAAGTGTTTGCAAATAACTGTATTTCAGTTATGTAAGTGCTTCTAGTTATAATTTTTCTAAAACGAAGAATCACAGTGGATACACTCAGTTACAAAACTGCAACAGTGAACAAAGTTACTGCTCAAAAAGAGTGGGTTTTGTTTAACGCAGAAGGTAAAACATTGGGTCGTTTGGCTACTGAAATTGCTATGTACTTACGTGGCAAAAAGAAGCCAAGCTTTACTCCTAATGTTGACTGTGGAGATAACGTAGTTGTTATCAACGCAGAAAAAGTGAACCTTACTGGTAAAAAATGGGATGCGAAAGTTTACTTACGCTACTCAGGATACCCAGGTGGTTTAAAATCAAGAACTGCAACAGAAATGAAAGCAAAATTTCCTACTCGATTAGTAGAGAATGCAGTTAAAGGCATGTTGCCGAAAGGACGTTTGGGGCGTGATTTATACCGTAACTTGTATGTATATGCAGGTGGCGAGCACAAACACGAAGCTCAACAACCTAAAAAAATTGAACTTTAATAAAATTAAGTGATGGAAGTAATTAACACTTCAGGCAGAAGAAAAACTTCTGTAGCAAGAATTTACCTGTCTCAAGGTGAAGGAAAGATTACTGTCAACAAACGTGAGTTTGCGGATTATTTCCCATCTGAGGTTTTGCAAATCAAAGTGCAACAACCATTAGAATTGACTAATGAGTCTGGCAAGTACGATATTGACGTAAACGTTCAAGGTGGTGGTATTAACGGACAAGCGGAAGCTGTACGTTTAGCGATCTCTAAAGCGCTTTGCGAAATCAACGCAGAACACAGATTGACATTGAAACCGGAAGGTTTCTTAACTCGTGACCCTCGTATGGTGGAAAGAAAGAAACCAGGTCGCAGAAAAGCGAGAAGAAAATTCCAATTCTCAAAACGTTAATCAGCGGATTTTGCATATGTGCCGGCTTTGGATGGTCTTATTCAAGACTATCTGCCGCACTACGTAAATACGTTTTTCAAAACAATCTACTTGTTAGAAACAATGAAAAATTTAGAATACAAAGAACTGCTTGACGCAGGTGTTCACTTTGGTCACTTGACCAGAAAGTGGAATCCTAAAATGGCTCCTTACATTTTCATGGAGCGCAATGGTATCCACATCATTGACCTGAACAAAACAAAGACAGCTTTAGAGCAAGCACAAAGTGCTTTAAAAAATATTGTGAAGTCTGGTCGTAAAGTGATGTTTGTTGCTACTAAAAAACAAGCAAAAGACATCGTTGCGCAAGAGGCTGCACGTTTGAAAATGCCTTTCGTTACAGAACGTTGGTTAGGTGGTATGCTTACCAACTTCCAAACTGTACGTAAGTCATTGAAAAAAATGTCATCTATTGACAAATTAATGAAGAGCGAGGAGTACACTTCTCTTGCAAAGCGTGAGCGTCTTATGATGCAACGTGAGCGTGAGAAATTGGAAAGAGTATTGGGCGGTATTGCTGACCAAACTCGTCTTCCGGCTGCACTTTTCATCGTAGATGTTAAGCGTGAGTCTATCGCTGTAAAAGAAGCTCAAAAATTAGGTATTCCTGTTTATGCAATGGTTGATACGAACTCTAACCCTGAGGGTGTTGATTTCGTTATTCCTGCAAATGACGATGCATTCAAATCAGTAAGTGCTATTATGGGTGCTGTTGGTTCTGCAATCGAAGAAGGAATTGGCGAGCGTAAGAAAGAGCGTGACGAAGCTGCTAGTGCTGCTGCTGTAGCAGAGAAAAAAGCGGCTGACGAAGCAACTAAAGAGTAATTCTTCCTCGTTTACCTTTAAAATTTGAATAAAATGGATATTAAAGATATCAAAGAGCTTGAAGCTAAACTTCACGATTTAAGAGTGAAGCAAGGCGACATCTTCAAACAGAAGAAAGCTGAGCGCGACACTGCAGCTCTTGAAGCTATCCGTACAGAGATGGCTGAATTAAAAGCTAAAGTGAAAGGTGGTTTATCTATTAGAAAAGCTGCTAATCAAAAAGCTTCTAAATAAGTTTTAACTTATTGATGAGTTTTTAATCGAGCCCGCACTGTACTTCTGTACCTTGCGGGTTCGTTTGTATAAATTTTCGGTAGAATTTTCTACCCTTTTTCAACCTTTCTTTTAAATCAGAGAGATGGCTATCACAGCAAAAGACGTTAAAGAGCTACGTACTATTACTGGTGCGGGTATGATGGACTGCAAAAAAGCACTCCAAGAAGCTGAAGGCGATATCGACAAAGCAGTTGAAATCCTTCGTAAAAAAGGACAAAAATTAGCTGCTAAGAGAGCTGACAGAGAAACAACTGAAGGTCAAGTATTTGTATATTCAAGTGCTGACAACAGTAAATCTGTAGCTTTAGCATTCGCTTGTGAAACTGAACCTGTTTCAGTAAATGAAGAATTTGCTGCCTTAGGTCAGAAATTACTTGAAGCTGCTGTTGCTGCAGACGCTCAAACAGCTGAAGAAGTTCTTGCTTTAGAAATTGATGGAGTTCCTGCTACAGAAGCAATTACTTCATTAACTGCTAAAATGGGAGAGAAAATGGAAATCAGTGGATACGCTAACGTATCTGGTGCTGCTGTTGCTGCTTATAAGCATGGTAGTGCTATTGTTGTACTTGTTGAACTTTCTGAAGCTGCAGACGACGCTGTCCTTGAAGCTGGTAGAAACGTAGGAATGCAAGTTGCTGCAATGCGTCCAATCGCTTTATCTGAAGCAGACGTTGACACTTCATTAGTAGAAAAAGAAAAAGAAATCGGCATGGAGCGTGCTCGCCAAGAAGGTAAGCCGGAACATATCTTAGAGCGTATTGCTGAAGGTTATGTGAAGAAATTCTTGAAAGAGAACACTCTTCTTAACCAAGAATACGTGAAAGAGTCTAGCCAAACTGTTAAAGCTTACGTAGCAAGCGTTAAACCTGGTTTAGAAGTTAAATCTTTCCACCGTGTTTCAACTGGTAAATAATTAATTCTTTACTGAATTTCTTATATAAAAGGCTTCATTTTTTTAAGAAATGAAGCCTTTTTGTATCTAAATATTTTTGTTGACCATAGGTTTAAATACAAAAAAGCAGTTCCAATCAAATTGAAACTGCTTTTATAATTTATTTATGATAAATACTAGTTAGACCATAAGTCTGATTCGTATTCAACTAAATCATATTTGTATTCTAAACCTTTCATTAAAGCAATATCACCTTTAGCATCACCATACAATAAAGCAATATCTTTATCTTGTGTATTTGTGTACTTAGTAATTTTACCTTGGAATAAAAGAAGATCAAATGCATCTGATAAGTTTTTACTTTCAGCTAAGTTTCTGTCGTTGTACCAAAGAGCATCTCTGTTTTCTTTGAATAAGTTTTCAACAACTTCCTTATAACTGAAAGAAGCAACAGCTCTCTCTAAAGTACCGCCATTATTTTCTGCAGGTAATACTAAAGATATTACTTGAATATCATGTAACCATTTACCTCTTCTACGGTCAAATAAGATATCAACTTTAACATCCATCAAATAAATATCCTCAGGATATAATTCATCAGATGATGCTGCAACAGCTCCACCAGCTCCGGCTCCAGAGTCTCCTCCCCAGCCATCACCGCCACCTGAGTCTCCCCAGCCGCCGCCGCCGCCCCAATCGTCGCCGCCACCCCAGTCGTCACCGCCGCCTGAGTCACCGCCTAAATTAGGTTTTTTGATACGTTCTTTAAATTCATCAATTGTTAGACGTTTCTTTAAAGAGTCATTTTCATATGGTCTAAGTAAACTACTCTTTACTGCATCAATCATTAATTTTGGTAACCAACGGTTTTTCGCAAAAAATGGTTGATTCATTTTATCAGTAAGATTTACTCTGTACCATACAGTTCTCTTAAACATAATATCGGCATTACGAACAGGTCGAACCGAATGCTTATTCCATTCGCTTTCATCTATTTCCTGTGCATATGCCATACTAGCAAAGCTTACAAATGCTAGTAAAAGTAATCCTCTTAGATTTCTCATAATCTTGAATCTTTAATTAACTGAGATAGTAGTGATGCCACCAACACCTGATACTCTTTCAGTCTGTCCTTGTGAGTTCTTACGAACCACTTTCTTCACATCGATAACTACACGTACACCAGGTGTACCTTTTGGAGCTTTCTTTAATAATCTTCCAATATCAAAGTCTTGCTTACCTCCTGTAATTTTAACAGGACCAGCTAATGGCTTTGTACCAAATGCTACTGTAACTTCCCATTCTACAACTCTGTAGTTAGCTTCGTCAGGTAATGCGGCTTTAAATTCCTCATCAGCAACTGGACGAACTCTTAACTTACTAGTTTTAGAACTAATACCTTTTTTCAAATCTATACCAGGGAATGCAATAGTTGGTTTTGGAACTCCTCTTGTTTTAAAAGTTTTTGTTCCAATTTTATTACCTCCACTAGAAACAGTAAGAACTACTGACTTAGCAGTTGGTTTAGGAATAATTGTAGCTTCTTTACCTTTAGAAAGAACTTTTGCATTAGTACCTGAGAATCTCGGGTTATATGCTTCTCCTAAAGCAGGAACATCTACAACTAATTTGTTTGCAACATTTCTATATAAAGCATTTACTGTAGCAGAATTTACTTCAATAGATGGCTTAACTACAACAAACTCTTCTTCAACTATCAATGTAGTATCACCAAAAGGAGTTGTGTAAGTAATTTCACCTTTCCAAGTTTGATTAGAACGACCATTCTTATCATATTTTGCAGGTTTAGCAGGGAATTTCACTTCACCAACACCGTCAACAACTTTGATAGAAGAACCATTATATTTCATTCTTGGTTTTGCAGCTGAAGAAGAGGCAGCAATAAACATTGTTGCTTCATAATCTAAACCTGCAGCTACATATTTTGATGTAGGTTTTACAATTGCAACTACTTTATCAAATACTACTCTACCGCCTACACGATCATTAAGTACTTTTAAAACTTTAGTTTCATTTTGTAAAACTTCTGAAGACATTTCACTTAAAATTGCCAATACAGCAGCAGCAGGTGTATCTTCAAATTGGATATATGCAAAATCTTTATTCTTGTTATCCTTATCATTTTTGTATTGAGCCATATCCTTTGCAGGATGTGCTAATTTTCCAATAGGTTTCCAAGTTTTAGTAGTATCATATTTAATAGCTACCTCATCAAAGTGTTTTGCTAAAGCATTTAATTTCTTTTCTAAATCGTATGCTTTTCCATTTTTCTTCGATTCTTGACCAATTAAGATTTCAGCTGGAACTTGAGTATCACTCTTTCCTTTCAACTGACCGTTTTCTGTTCCGCCAGTTGCTTTTGTAATTTCTTCTTTTAATTCGTCAATATATGAAATAACTTTACTAGTTTCTTTTCTTAATGCTTGCGCATCAGATAAAACTGCTTTAGTAATTTCATTTGTTTTCTTTGCAACAGCACCTTCAATTGCATGAAGTTGTCTGTCGTTTTCTTGCGAAGTAATATGATTAGAGTTTTCTAATGATTGCTCAATAAAAGTAAACTTATCTAAAACTGTATTACTTACGTTCAACGCTAACATGGCCATAAGTACTAAGTACATTAGACCAATCATCCGTTGTCTCGGGGTTTCTTTTGCTCCTCCTGCCATTAGTTTTTCCTTTGTTGATTGTTATACAAATGATCATCTAATAAAAGACTTATTAGCCTTTCATCGCAGTTAGCATTTTACCATAGACATTGTTCAACTGAGTTAAGTTAGTTGTCAATGTCGACATTTGCGTTTTGAATTTAGAAGCTTCTTTACTTGCTTCATCCATACTTTGAACTGCAGTTGCTAAATTACCATGGAATTTATTAATTGTCTTAAGATGGTTATTAGCATCTTTTAATTCCATTTCGTAAACAGCGTTTAATGCACCTAAGTTCTTAGTAATTGCTTGAACTTGTTGTTGGTGAGCTTTAGAATCAGCAGCTGTACCTTCCATTGTTTTCATAGCAGTAACTGTAGTTGAGAATGATTTATTTAAATCACCCATTGACTTAGTTGCTACTTGTAAACTACGAGAGTATTCATCAGAAGCACCTGCAACACCTGCAACGCTTTTCATCTGACCAACTGATTTATTTAAATTATCCATTCCAGAACCGAAATTCTTGAATACTTCTGGAGTCAATTTAGCATCTGCTAACATTTTATCCATTGCACCTAAAGCTGCAATATCTTTCTTTGGGTCTGCTTTAGCCTTTTTAGAAGGAGCTTTAACAGCATCTTCACTTAATAATTCTGGATAAGCAAGTGCCCAATCATAATGCTTTTCAAATGGTGCTGCTGGAGCAAATGCACCAATAAAGAATAATAATGCTTCTGTAACCAAACCTGCTGCCAAAATTGGACCACCGTTAGGTAAGTGAAGAATTTTGAACATGGCTCCAATAATTACTACTGATGCACCAAGGTTAGTCAAAATAGGAACATATACTCTGAAGATCTTTTCTCTTCCCGTCTCGTGTAAATTGCTCATTTTACGTCTGCTTAAAATTTTCTAATTGATTGTTGTGGATAATGTTGTGTCCAAGAACTGGCTCACTTGACTTTTTTTTAGAATCTAATAATCGAATCCTGATGATCTACCTAAGTTAATCATCACACATCTAAACCCGATATAAGATCTAGCTTGAGTTTCAAACTCATAAGATCTTGTACCCGTTTGAATATAATAAGGAATATCTTTCCAAGATCCTCCTCTTACGATTTTCTTTGGTTCGTTTGGATCAGTATATGTTGGGTTTAAATCCCATACAATTGGATATCCTGATGGGTTATACGCATCATCACACCATTCTGCAACATTTCCAGACATATCATATAATCCGAATCCGTTAGGGAAATATGCCGCTACTGGAGATGTATAAGAATAACCATCATCATAATAGTTACCTCTACCTGGCTTAAAGTTAGCTAATGCACAACCTTTACCGTTTCTCACATAAGGGCCACCCCATGGATATTTTGCCATATCAAGACCACCTCTTGCTGAATATTCCCATTCTGCTTCTGTTGGTAATCTAAATGCAGGCATCTCTGCCATACCTTGTTCTGTTCTATAACCATTATAGTGTCTTGTTCTCCAAGCACAGAATTCAACTGCAGCTCTACGAGTAACACCAACAACTGGATAATCATCGAATGCAGGATGGCTATAATAGTAATCTTGCATTGGCTCACCCATATGGTAAGAGAAGTCTTTTTCCCAAACTGTTGTGTCTGGTCTTAATTCTTCTTGAATTTGTTCGAAAGTCCAATCTGCACTAGTGTCAGATTCAGCTTCCATACCTTCGATAAATTGACGGTATTCATTATTAGTAATCTCCGTCTCATCCATAAAGAAGCCACTAATAGTAACTTGCTTATTCATGTTGATCATCGAATAGGTGATATCTTCATCTGCCTGTCCCATGTGGAATGTTCCACCAGGTACGGCTGTCATACCATAAGGTACAACTTGTGCATCCCATTCAGGTCGATCTTGAGAGCCGATAAGCTCTCCTCCATCAGAGCCGTCTCCACCTCCTAGTAGGCCGCCTCCTCCACAACTCTGAGTTAAGACAGCCAAAATGCTTAACGCTCCCGTTAGCCTTTTTATTGACAAGCTTTTCATATTAAAAAAATTTATCCGGTTGGATTAATTAAGTTTCTATTTGATTTTATTGATAGTTAATAAACTTTAACTTTCAACTTCATTTTGAAACAAAACAAAAATGAATCCAAAAACGTATTTGAATTGAAAAAAAATAAAAAGTTAACTATAAAAAGTACTTTAATTAGTCGTGTCTATATCTAGGTGTACGAATTGCTGATGGTTTCTTACTGCCAAAAGCACTAAAGCTAAATGATAATAAAATCTCATGACTGGTAGGAGCTTTTGCTGTCTGATTCTCTAAAGTATAATCAAACGCATAGCCTATATGCAATGTTCTACTCTTTAAAACGTAGACTCCAGCTAACAAACTTAATGCTTCAATCTCTCTAACTCCTGCACCAACATAAACCCATTCTTGTAAATTTGCGAGTAAAGTAAAATCAAAAGAAAGTGAGTTAAGATCTGATTTCAATAATACTGAAGGTTGAAGTACTACATTATTTGTTACATCAAAAGACATCCCAAACATTCCATTAAAGGACATTCCTAAAGCACTAAAAGGGCTGTTTATACCTCCAACAAAATCTGATTCTAATAAATGCTTAGCAGCAACTCCTGCATATAATCTTTCATTTTGATAATAAATCCCAGCAGATACATCAGGTACAATTGAATTCATTGCTTCTCCTGATTTAAAAAATGGGTCTTGATCATTTACAAAGCGTAGACGATCAGTATTTACAGATCTATCATAAACACCTCCTCTCAATCCAAAAGAAAGTGTACCATTCTTTACTGGAACATAATAAGAGACTGAAACTTGGGCTTCTAAATTACTTAACAATCCTACATCATCATTTACAATATGCAGCCCTACTCCTAAACGTTTAGATTGGATTGGAGCCGATAATGAAAAAAATTGCGTATTTAATGTCCCATCATCGTCAAAAGTACCTTCATAACCTAACCATTGTGTTCTATGGAGTAAAGATGCTTCTGCATTATCTGAAGTCATTCCAACTGCTGCTGGATTATGAAATGGCTTAGAAAACATATACTGAGTAAACTGAGGGTCTTGCTGTGCAATACCTGAGGTTAGAGTAATTAAGAATAATAAGCTACTTAAAAATAAGGGTTTTATTAGCTGCATAATATTAAAGTCAGGTAAAATTTACTACCTATTTTGATTGAGATAAGTAAGGTTGAATAAATAGTTTATGTTTTACAATAGAATTGCTTACTGTTTATTAAATCATCAACCTCTTATACAATTAACAAAAAATTAAGAACCTTTCCATGAAAAAAAGGTAAAAAAAAACGCCACATAAATGAATATGTGGCGTTCAATATTTTTAAATAAAGTTTTTACACTTCATTCGCTTCTTTGATATATAATTCAATTGCACCAGTCATAGATGGAGCATTTGGCAATGGAGCTTCTACATCTAAATGTAAACCTGCATTACGAACTGCTGCGGCTGTTGTTGGACCAAAAGCAGCTATCCTTGTTTCTTTTTGCTCAAAATCAGCAAAATTAGTAAACAAAGATTTAATTCCAGAAGGGCTAAAAAATGCAATCATGTCATAATAAATATTGCTTAGATCTGATAGATCAGCAGCAACTGTACGATAAATAATTGCCTCATTCATTTCTATTCCATTAGCATCCATATAATTAGGAATGTCTTCTTTTCTGATATCAGAACATGGGAATAGATATTTTTCACCTTTAAATTTCTTAAAGAGATCAAACATATCTTTTGCCGTTTTGTAACCTGTAAACAGCTTACGTTTTCTAACAACGATATATTTCTGTAAATAATTAGCTGTTTGTTCAGAAATACAGAAGTACTTCATATCAGCAGGCACTTCAACTTTAAGTTCTTTACATAATCTAAAGAAATGGTCTATTGCATTTCTTGATGTAAAGATTACTGCTGTATGTTCTAGGATATTAATCTTCTGAGTTCTAAACTCTTTAGCCGTCACTCCTTTTACTTCAATAAAAGGGCGAAAATCAATCTTAACCCCATACTTTTCTCCTAATTTATGATAAGGAGAATTTTGATTTGAGGGTTCAGGCTGAGACACCAAAATTGACTTCACAGCTTTCTTCACTTCTTTTCCTGCTATGTCATTTGTCATGTATGTATATCTATTTATAAAACAGCCTCTTGGTAGAGACAAGTTTGTGAGTTATAAGAAATCAACTAAAGAAAACCTTCACAGCAACAAGCGAAGGAAGGAATTCGGTCGCGCAAAAATACGAAAATAAATAGTTATTTCTAAGGTTTACTTGTTTAGATACAGCTATATACACTAAAAAACTTTTTAGAAAGAAGGTAATCCCTAAAAAATAACGCATAAATTCCCATGAAATGTAAAAAGGATTTAATGTCCAAAATACACATAAAACCATGTAAAACAGAACATAAACCCATGTTAATTTATAAAACTCAACACCATGAATTGACGAAATTTGAGAATTTCCAAAAACTCCACCTAAAACATAAATAACTATCAATCTAAAAGCTACAAAAGCTAAAATTGAGAGGATTATAGAAAATATATTTAAAAGAAAAGAAGATACTGTCGAGTTCATGACCTCAGATGTTGCTCTAGATAACCATAAATTTCCAGCTCCAAATAGCATTACAGTTAAACTCGCAACTAATGCAAATGACAGAATAAACATTAAAAATTGTAATGAATTAACTTTATTCATTTCTGACCTTCCTAAGGTTACACCCTCAAAAGATTTCAAAATTTCACTACCTGCAGTTTTTAGTCCACCAACCTTAGATACGATCCCAACTATGAAAAATACTACTAATGACCACATTAATAAATAGGATCTAAAATTAGAGTCTGATCGACTTAATAAAGTTACTTCTTCAGTTTTAGTAATTGATTCTCTTAGTAATGTTGCATCATATTGTTGATCTACCATAAAGCCTAAAGGACATTTACCATTGGTTGTATTTACCACTAGTAATACTTCTCCAGTATTTTTAGCTTCTTTCTTCAATCTTTCATAAGAGAAATAAACAGTACTATTACCTTCCTTGGCAACTTCTTTGAGTTGATTATTTAAAAATACAGCATCTCCATTTGTAAGAACAACCTCTACTCCTAAACCTCCAAGGTATTGGATATCTAAAAGCAAATAAAAGTTTTTTACAAAAGGATGTTCTGATGGGAAATAAGGTACAAAACCTGTTACTTGTTTCTCATAAATAAGCCATTTATCTTCTAAAGGAAAGCTTGATGCTATTCCTTTAGAATACGTAGAGCATATGAGAATAATAGTATAAACTAATATTTTAAGGTGCCTCATTTCTTATCTTTTGTATCGATTATTATTGTAACAGGACCATCATTTAACAATGAAACTTGCATATCAGCCCCAAATTCACCTGTTTCTATTTTTTTACCTAATAACTCTTGTAATTCATTTATCATATTTTCATATAATGGAACTGCTTTATCTGGGGCAGCCGCATTTAAATACGATGGGCGATTACCTTTTTTAGTACTAGCTTGTAAAGTAAATTGAGAAATCAATAAAATATTACCATCTATATCTCCTAATGCTTTATTCATTTTCCCTTCTTCGTCAGAAAAAATTCGCATTCCTACAATTTTTTTTGCTAACCACTTCACATCAGAATCATTATCATTCTGAGCTACACCTAACAATATCATAAAACCACTCTGAATTTGCCCTTTTATGACATTCCCTATTTCTACTTTTGCAGAAGTAACTCTTTGTATGACTGCATTCATAATTATATATTTTGGATAAGATAGATAAGAATTATAGTATAATTATCTAGTCTGATTAAATCTATTCCTCTAAATAAAACACGAATTTAAAAGAACTAATCAAAAGTTTTTAATGTTGACGGATTTTTATGTAATATAATGGCACAAACATTGAACACTGTTTTATCAAAAATAATCTTTATGTCATTTTTGAGATAAAAACTTCATTTTTTTATTCATCCATAAAATAAAACTCTTTTTTCTGTGTTATAAACTTAACACCGTATTGAAAAAACAATTACCATGAAAAGGATCTTTATACTACTTCTAGTAGCTTTTAGTGCAATAGCAATCGACAATGATGCGTTAGCTCAGAAAAAGAAGAAAAGCAAATCTTCTAATGACAAGAAGAGCGAGAAAAAAGAAATTAAAGAGTGGAAAAAGAAATTAAAAGAAACTGATCCATTAAAATTTAGAGATATGACACAAGAGTTAAATACTCTTCGTGGTCAAGCTTCAGGTTTAAAAGCTGAAATATCTAAATTAGAGCAAGAAAAAGAAGCTTTTGACTCTAAGTTAAAAGAAAAAGATAATGAAATTGCTGATTTACGTGCCGAGCTTGATAAGCTTAAAAAGAAGATGGATAACAATGTTTCTGCTTCTGGAGATGACTATGCTAAAGGGGTTGTCTATAAAGTGCAAATTGGTGCATTCAAAAACCGTGATCTATCTAAATTCCAAGACAAAGGAAACTTTTGGATGGAAGATGAAGATGGTTTAAAAAAGTACACTATTGCTTACTTCCGTGATTATGGAGAAGCTGATCAGTTTAAAAAATATATGAGAGCAATGGGTGTTAAAGATGCCTGGATTGTTGCTTATGATGACAATGTTAGAAAAGATATCAAGGATGTAAAACGTAAAGGTTCTGGTAAATAGTACTTTTACAGTATTTTAATCTATTGTTTCTTAATGAAAGCCTTTAGAATATAATTCTAAAGGCTTTTTCTGTATCTTACTTTTCAAAACGAATAGTAATTATGGCAAAAAAAGTAAACCTAAACATTGAAATCATTGCTTACTCTAATCTAGAGGAGTTATCTAATGAAGATCAAAAATTATTATCCCTAGCAGAGAAAGCAACATTTAGTTCTTATGCACCTTACTCTAATTTTAACGTTGGAGCTGCTTTAATTCTTGAAAATGGTGAAATTATTTCGGGTAATAATCAAGAGAATGCTGCTTACCCATCAGGAATGTGTGCAGAGAGAACTGCAATGTATTTTGCTGGTGCAACATACCCTAATAAAACGATAAAGACAATTGCAATTGCTGCGCGAAAAGGAGAAGAGAATACCTTTATACCAATATCTCCTTGTGGTGCATGTAGACAAGCAATGTTAGAATATGAAGCAAAGCAAGAAAAACCAATTAGGGTTATTATGAAAGGTGTAAATGATATTTATGAATTAGCATCCGTTTCAGACCTTTTACCATTTAAATTTACACAAAAAGATCTTTTTGAATAAGAATATTTATTATTGATGAGATTGTTCTATTGCATCAATAATCATTTCTCCATAAGTAGTATTAAGAGCTAGTTTATAATATTTTTTACTATTTACTGGGTCTCTTTTAATTTTATATATCGAATATAAATAGGCATATAATGGTGCTTCTAAATATTTTTGCTGTGTTGAAAGCTGTGGGAATTCATTTTCTACAGCTTTAAATTTATCAAAAGAATTTTCAATCTCATTCGCTTGATATAACCTTATGGCATCAATTAAGAATCCTGCACAATTATAAAAATCACTATTAGAATTTGATAATTGATTTATTTTACTGACAGCTATAGAATCATTTAATAAATTAAAACGTGATAAAACCAGTAACGCATCAAATAAATACCATTCATTATTACTGTATTTATCAAAAATATTATATGCAATCTCTGTTGCTTTTAAATTATTATCATGAGAATAAATCCACATCAAATACTTCTCTGCCTCTGCATTAGTAAAAATGCTATAATTCATTGCCGTTGTTAATTGCTCTATACCTAGTTCTTTATTTCCAGAAGGAAAGAAACTTAAGAAAGGTTTATAAATGGGATGACTTTCAGGGTAAAACTCTCGGTAATAATTATACACTCCTGCAGAAAAATTAAACTCATCAAATTCTTGAATATGCTTAATGCTGTAGCGTGTTAAAGAATATACTTGCTTTGCTTCAGATACAGCTTTCCAAGTAGAACCACTATAATTATAAGCTCTTGCTTTTAAACTCCTTGCTAATAATAAAAAGAATACTGCTTCATTATCATTTTTATCTTTATCAATTATTACTTCACATTTATCAATACAATCATCTAAATAGCCAAAAAACTCACTCATTTTATCATCATCATAATAATCAAAAGGAGTAGATTTCCAATACATATCCATTGCATGGAATAAAGGTAAAGAGGGATGATTAGGCATTAATTCTTTATAATCAATTAACAGACTATCCGCTCTTTCAAAATCCCATTTATACATTGCGTCCATAGTTAAAGATGCACACTTAAGAATCTCTTCATGAACCCAAAGCTTTTTGAGCTCTTGAGCTTGAATTTGAGTAAATAAAAATAAAAATTGAAGGGTTATATATAAACTTCGCAACATAGTTCTATAATCATCGTCCTATAACTAGGATTTTATCGTAATTTAGCAGAAGTAACAAGATGATGACGTCCACCTTTATTTAATATAAGCATCTTGTTTCATCTTTTTTCAGATGTAAATCAAAAACATGTCAAAAGTCAAAAAAAAGAATAAAAAAGAGAATTCTAGAGGAAAGAAAAAGCCTCAAAGAAGAAGTAGCTTGAATTCTCATGTTATACAAAATATTATTGATCTTTTAAATTCATCTCCTGAACATGGGTTTAGTCTTAGACAAATCACTAAGGATGTAAAGATCAAAAGCCAAACAGATAAAGATAAACTAAAATATATTCTTATCAATTTAGCAGATGAAGGAAAGATCAAATTAAAAGGTAAAAATTACCAGTCAATCCTTCTAGACGATGAGTTAAGAACATCTCGTACTGCTACTATTGATTTTGTTAATCCTAAATTCGCATTCCTTGTTGTAGACACCGAGGGTGATGAAAAGGTAGACGATATACGTATTGTTTTACCAAACATGAATAGAGCTCTACACGGAGATAAAGTAGAATTTACTACGTTTTTTAATAGACAAAGAAAACGTGATGAAGCAAAAGTTACAAAGATCTTAAAAAGAGAACGTGATGAGTTTGTTGGTAAACTTCAAATTTCAGATCGTTTTGCCTTTGTTATAGCTTCTGACCGTAAGATGTTTTATGACTTATTTATCCCTAGAGATAAAATAGGTGATGCTCAAGATGGAGATAAGGTTATTGCAAAAATTACTCAATGGAAAGAAAATGATAAATCTCCAATTGGTAAAATAACTAAAGTACTTGGTAAGTCTGGTGAGAATGATACGGAAATTCACTCTATAATGTTTGAATTTGGTCTTCCTTTTGAATTCCCTAAAGAAGTAGAAGCTGAGGCTGAACTTATTGAAGATGAAATTCCTGAAGAAGAAATAGCAAAAAGAAAAGATTTTAGAAATAGAACTACATTCACTATTGACCCACTTACTGCAAAAGATTTTGATGATGCATTATCTATTCGTAAGATGAAAAATGGTCATTATGAAATTGGAGTACATATAGCTGATGTATCTCATTATGTTCAACCAGAAACACAGTTGGAAGAAGAGGCATTAAAAAGAGCTACATCTGTTTATTTAGTAGACAGAACTGTACCTATGCTTCCTGAAAAACTTTCTAATGGATTGTGTTCATTGAATCCAAATGTGGACCGCCTTGCCTTTGCAGCAATCTTTGAGATGGATGAAACAGGTAAAGTGCACAAACAATCATTTGGCCGTACTGTAATTCATTCAGATAGAAGATTTACGTATGAGGAAGCTCAGGAACGAATAGAATCTAAAGAAGGAGACTTCCAAGAAGATATTAATATTCTTAATGATATTGCACATAAATTAAAAGACGAACGTTTTAAAAATGGTGCAATTTCTTTTGAGTCTATTGAACTGAAATTTGATTTAGATGAGAATGGTAAACCTATTGGGTTAACTCCAAAAATCCGTAAGGATGCTCATAAAATGATTGAAGAGTTTATGCTTCTTGCCAATAAAAGAGTTGCTGAGTTTATCTTCCGTAAAAAAGAAGATGGAAAACCTTGTACAATGGTATACCGTGTACACGGTGATCCTGACCCTGATAAGCTTCTTAAGTTTGCAAGTTTTGCTAAACGTTTTGGCTATGATATTGATTTAAGTCAAAAGAAATTAGCACATTCAATGAATGCCTTAACAGGTGAAGTTGAAGGTAAACCAGAACAAAATATTATTGAGCAACAAGCTATCAGAACAATGGCTAAAGCCATTTATACCACAACTCCTGAAGGACATTATGGTTTAGGTTTTGATCATTACACTCACTTTACATCTCCAATTCGTCGATACCCTGATATGATGGTACATCGTTTACTTCAGCATTATCTTGATAAAGGTAAATCTGCTGATGAAAATGTACTTGAAGACAAGTGTAAACATTCTTCTGCTAGAGAAAAAGTTGCTGCTGATGCAGAAAGAGCGTCAATAAAGTATAAGCAAGTTGAATTTATGTCAGAATTTTTAGGCGAAGAGATGGAAGGTACTATATCTGGATTAACAGATTGGGGTATGTTTATCGAACTGAAAGAAAGTAGATGTGAAGGGTTAGTACGTTACCAATCTATGACTGGAGATCAATATATTTTTGATAGTGAAACTATGACCGTAAATGGTGCTAAATATAAAGAAAAGTTCCAATTAGGTGATGAAGTAAGAGTTATTGTTAAAGAGACAAATATTGAAAAACGATCAATAGATTTCGAATTAGCATAATTAAAATATTATAATAAAAATTATATACGATCATGACGACAACTAGCAATGTCATACTTACTCATGACAAAATTGTCCAAAAAATACGTAGGATTGCATTTGAAGTTTACGAAGATAATTTCGGTGCAAAAGAAATAGTATTTGCAGGAATTAGAGGTATGGGGTATCAATTTGCAAAACTTCTGCAAACTGAATTCAGTAAAATTTCTGATATACCTTCAAATCTCACTAAAATTACAATTGATAAAACAGCTCCTGTTCAAACATTTATTGAATTAGATAAAGAACCTGAAAGCTTAGAAGGTAAAGTTATTATTATCGCAGATGATGTTCTTAATACAGGACGTACTCTCGCATATAGTATCAAACCTTTTTTAGGTGTTAGAGTCGAAAAATTACAAGTAGCTGTTTTAGTTGATAGAGGCTACCATAAATTCCCCGTCATACCTAGTTTTGTTGGGTATGAATTATCAACAACAGTAAAACAAACAATAGAAGTTGACTTAAGTGATAGTGCACCTTATACGGTCACTCTAACTTAATTTCAAAACACATTTTATTCTATATAATAATGCCGATAACTATTAAATATAATTATCGGCATTATTATTACTTTGTGCCCATTAAAAATTCTAATGGTATATTTAAGCGTTTACTCCATGATTTCTCGGAGTGATTTTCTCCTTCAAATTTATTAGTTTCCCAATTAGAGTTTGTATATCCCTTCTCTTTCATTACCTCATCAATTCTTAATTGATAAGGCTCGTATTGAGAATCTAGAGTTTCAGTTCCATAATCAAAATATATTTTATGTGTACCCGGATCAGGTAAATGCTTTTGCGTATAAGATATTATGCCATCTGTAATTTTTTGGTTTTCTTCTGCAGAAAACTTTTCAGCATATACCATTGGCCAATGTGTAGATAAACAACCAGCACCTCCAAATACATCTGGGTATTCGCAAATTGCATATAGAGATATTAAACCTCCCATACTTGATCCCATAACAAAAGTATTCTCTCTTGCACTTAAAGTAGAATATTTATTATCTATATAAGGTTTTAATTCTTTAGTTAAGAACTTTAAGTAGTTATCTGAAATTGTCTTTCCTGCAAGTCTTTCCTGTATTACTTTATCTAATAATTCACTCGATAATCCATCCAATGATTTTTGAGGTAAATACTCTGATGATCTATATTTTCCATTATTAGGTATAGCTACTACAATACATTCCTGTATTTTACCTTTTGCTAATAAGTTTGATACATTTTCATCAACCATCCACTCTTGCTTATTCCAAGAAATTGTAGAATCAAATAACATCAATCCATCATGCATATATAAAACACTATACTTCTTATTTGATGAATAGTCATTTGGTAACCACACATCAATAAGACGTGAGTCTATATATTTAGATTTAAAGTTTTCTATTCTTTCTAGAGTACCAGAAGTAACTTTAGGCATAACATTATTAGATGCTGTACCAACTACTTTAGCAGGTTTTTGTTTTTTCCCTGTCGAACATGATAATATAGTTCCAATTAAGAAAAATGATATTATTAAATTTTTCATCATAAATTATTAGTTTAACACATACAATAATATAAAACAAAAGGCTTTATTTTCTAGTTTTATTAGCCATTGGTAATATTATTAATAGTTTTTCATATTTGTATACCATTCTAATACTTTAAAAAAGTATAGCCACAAAAAAAGGTTAGTCAACATCTTGTGTTAACTAACCTTCTATATATAATGAATGTGGCGTCGACCTACTCTCCCGGGGGTTAACCCAGTACCATCAGCACTGTGGGGCTTAACTGCTCTGTTCGGAATGGAAAGAGGTGAACACCCACGTCATTGACACCATCAATATCTTAATGTCTTTGATCATCGAATCTAATCACTAATACCAAATAACTCTTCTAAATAAGTTATTTGACAGTGAAAAGGAAAAACTTTGCTAGCACTCTATTACTAGAGTGCTAACCGTAAAAGAAAAGCTCTTGGGCGATTAGTACTTCTCAGCTGAATGTATCTCTACACGTACACTTGAAGCCTATCAACGTCATAATCTATAACAACCCTTATATGGAAATCTCATCTCGAGGTGGGTTTCGCGCTTAGATGCTTTCAGCGCTTATCCGCTCCACACATAGGTACCCGGCGATGCTCCTGGCGGAACAACCGGTACGCCAGAGGTGTGTCCAACTCGGTCCTCTCGTACTAAAGTCAGAGCCTCTCAAATTTCCTACGCCCGCAACAGATAGAGACCGAACTGTCTCACGACGTTCTGAACCCAGCTCGCGTGCCACTTTAATGGGCGAACAGCCCAACCCTTGGGACCTTCTCCAGCCCCAGGACGTGACGAGCCGACATCGAGGTGCCAAACCTCCCCGTCGATATGAGCTCTTGGGGGAGATCAGCCTGTTATCCCCAGAGTACCTTTTATCCTTTGAGCGATGGCCCTTCCATGCGGTACCACCGGATCACTATGTCCCACTTTCGTGCCTGTTCGAAATGTCTCTCTCGCAGTCAGGCTCCCTTATGCCATTGCGCTCTTCCGACGATTGCCGACCGTCGTGAGGGAACCTTGGAAAGCCTCCGTTACTCTTTTGGAGGCGACCACCCCAGTCAAACTACCCACCAAACAATGTCCGGACATTTAGCCCGTTAGACCGTCGAACAGGAAAGGGCGGTATTTCAACAATGACTCCAAAACGCCTAGCGACGCTCCTTCACAGTCTCCCGCCTATCCTACACATTCCTGGCCAACGGCCAACGTTAAGTTGCAGTAAAGGTTCATGGGGTCTTTTCGTCCCGTTGCGGGTAAGCGGCATCTTCACCGCTACTTCAATTTCACCGAGCTCATGGCCGAGACAGCGTCCAGATCGTTGCACCATTCGTGCAGGTCGGAACTTACCCGACAAGGAATTTCGCTACCTTAGGACCGTTATAGTTACGGCCGCCGTTTACTGGGGCTTCAATTCAGAGCTTCACCGAAGTTAACTCCCCCTCTTAACCTTCCAGCACCGGGCAGGTGTCAGGCTATATACTGAATCTTTCGAGTTCGCATAGCCATGTGTTTTTGTTAAACAGTCGCCTGGACTTCTTCGCTGCGGCCTCTTACAAAAGTAAGTAGGCGCCCCTTCTCCCGAAGTTACGGGGCTAATTTGCCTAGTTCCTTAGCCATGAATCACTCGAGCGCCTCGGATTACTCATCCTAACCACCTGTGTCGGTTTGGGGTACGGGATCCAATAATATAATCTTAGAAGGTTTTCTCGGAAGCGTTTCGTATCGTTATCACATTGACCGTAGTCGCTATGTACTGTCTAGTTTCCCCAAGGACTACGCATTTAACTATAGTCCCTATAGGTACACTATTCAACGTGCTATTCCGTCAGCACGCAGATACTGCATCACTCCGTCACTCCATCAGTATTATCGGATGCTCAGGAATTTTGACCTGATATCCATCGAGTATGCCCTTCGGCAATCCCCTTAGGTCCCGGCTAACCCTGGGACGATTAGCGTCGCCCAGGAAACCTTGGTCTATCGGCGGGCAGGTTTCTCACCTGCCTTATCGTTACTTATGCCTACATTTGCTTTTCTAACAAGTCCACAACACATCACCATGCTGCTTCGACCCTGTCAGAATGCTCCCCTACCACTCGTGCTTACGCACAAATCCATGTCTTCGGTGGATAATTTATGCCCGATCATTATCGATGCTCTGTCGCTCGACCAGTGAGCTGTTACGCACTCTTTGAATGAATAGCTGCTTCCAAGCTAACATCCTGGCTGTCTCAGCGACTGAACCTCCTTAGTTCAACTTAATTATCACTTGGGGACCTTAGACGATGGTCCGGGTTCTTTCCCTCTCGGACTAGGACCTTGGCACCCTAGCCCTCACTGCCGGTAGTGTTTGATGGCATTCGGAGTTCATCTAGATTTGGTAGGATATGACTCCCCCGCATCTAATTGGTAGCTCTACCT